>NZ_JAPEHX010000001.1:0-104269 GCF_028823655.1 Exiguobacterium sp. B2(2022)
CGTTGACATGGTATTGCTCATGACCGTCAACCCAGGGTTCGGGGGACAAGCGTTCATCGAATCGGTCGTACCGAAAATTTCAGCACTCAGTCAGCTCCGCCAAGACCGTCAGCTTGATTTTGAGATTGAAATCGATGGTGGTGTCAACGCGGAGACGGCAAAATATTGCATCGACGCAGGGGCTGATGTCCTTGTTGCGGGATCAGCCATCTACAATCAACCAGATTATAAAGCAGCCATCGATAGCATTCGTGGCGCATCTCGTGTATAATCGACGATAGAACAACAAGATAGAGTCGCAAGGGGTGTCACATGATGTGGCTGAGAGGCATACGCTAACCCTTTGAACCTGTTCCGTTCACACGGACGTAGGGATGTGGCGAAAATGCACGTTGCGAATCCAAGCAGCATGGCGTTTACGTCATGCTGCTTTTTGTCGTTCAACCAAATAAAGGAGGAAGAAAGATGAAATCACGTTTCAAATTACAAGCGCTCATTGAAATTTCATTGTTTGCAGCGCTCGGGCTCATTTTTGATTTGCTCATTCCATACCGTTTGCCACAAGGGGGATCCATCAGTTTAGCGATGCTCCCGATCTTTGTGATGGCATTCCGCCACGGATTAAAAGGGGGTCTCGCGACAGGTGCCCTCGTCGGGACACTTCAACTCTTGTTCGGTGCTTATATTTTCACGCCTGTACAATTCCTGCTCGACTATACGGTCGCTTATGGTCTCGTCGGAATGGCCGGAGTGTTCGCGGGGCGTGTGAAGCAAGCTGCGAGCAACGGGGCGACGAAGACGCTTGCCACTTATTTAGTACTCGGTGCGCTCCTTGGTTCGATGTTACGATACGCGGCGCACGTCATCTCGGGAATTGTCTTCTTTGCTGAATATGCTGAAGGTCCGGTCGTCGCCTATTCACTCGGCTATAATGCTACGTATATGGCACCATCCTTTGTCATCTCAGCCATCGTGTTAGTGCTCCTCTTCACGACAGCACCACGTTTCACGCGTGTGGCGACACGGGATCTCCGTCAATGAATATATTGATCGTCGCGGCGAGTCCGGAACCCATTCCGGACTTACCGCGTGATGCCGATTTTGTCATCGGTGTCGATGGTGGATATCAAAGATTATTAGATGAAGGGATCATGCCAGACGTCGTGGTCGGGGACTTTGATTCGTTCAAAGGATCACCGCCTGAGGAGGCGCTTCGCTATCCTTCGGAGAAAGACGTGACGGACTTAGAGATTGCACTAGCGTTCGCGAGAGAACGCGGGGCGACACGGATGGATGTATATGGTGGCTTAGGCGGACGCATCGATATGACCTTTGCGAACGTCGGCTTACTTGAAGCGTATCCGGAGATGATTCTTCACGGAGAAGGTCAAACGGTTTATCTCGTGAGAACAGGTAGCGAGGTCATTATGAAGCGAGACGGGCATTATCTTTCCTTCATGCCTTGGAAGACGGCCACGATCTCGATTGAAGGTGTCAAATATCCACTCGACCATCATGAGGTCAAGAGTGGGGAGGCATTGACGATTTCGAATGAATGGACCGAAGCGTCTGCCCGATTGACGGTCCATCAAGGAATGGTTCTCGTCATGATCATCAAAAAATAAGCAAAAAAAAATCCCATCGGCGAATGCCGCTGGGATTTATTCGTTCGTGTATAAGTATTATACGCGTTCAACGAGACCTGATTTAAGTGCGCGAGCTGAAACCCAAACGCGTTTCGGTTTACCGTCAACGAGAATACGAACTTTTTGTACGTTTACACCCCAAGTACGTTTTGTCTTGTTGAGTGCGTGCGAACGGTTGTTACCTGATTTAGGTGATTTACCTGTTACGTAGCATTTACGTGCCATGCGTTTCCCCTCCTTTTTTATGTGGGTTCGTCCTAATAGACACTCGTTTATATTAGCACGGCTTTTTTCCCGATGCAACTAGAAAATCATGCCATGACAAGAAAAAAACTTGACATTACTCTCAAGGATTTGAATAATGAATGAGGTTATCGCGTTAATTGACCGAGTTTCTGGAGCAGGTTCTTTTAATAACTAGGTACTTATTGTAGAATGTACATTAGGAATCATTCCGAATAAAGGAGGCTACTCCATATGGCAATTGAAATGAAGACAACATATGGCAATATTGACATCACAAGTGACGTCATCGCGACACTCGCAGGTGGTGCGGCGATGGAATGCTTCGGTGTGGTCGGCATGGCTTCACAAGCACAATTAAAAGACGGCATTGCTGAATTGTTAAAACGTGAAAATTACGCGCGTGGTGTCGTCGTACGTCAAGAAGACGAAGACGTACATATCGACATGCACATCATTGTAAGCTACGGAACGAAAGTATCTGAAGTTGCATACAACGTGCAGAGCCGAGTGAAGTATACGCTCGGAGAAACTTTAGGATTAAACGTTTCGTCGGTAAATATATTCGTTCAAGGCGTTCGTCTGACGAATGACTGACGAAAACGGAGGAGGATTTGGTGTGGGTTTAAAACGTTTAGATGGATTGGCGCTCTCAAACATGATCGCGAACGGAGCGGCCAACTTGAGCCAAAACGCAGATTATGTGGATTCGCTTAACGTCTTCCCGGTTCCAGACGGAGATACGGGAACGAACATGAACTTGACGATGACGTCGGGTGCGAAAGAAGTAGCAGCGATGAACTCATCAGATATCGCAGAGGTGTCATCGAAGTTTGCTCGTGGACTACTTATGGGAGCACGTGGAAACTCAGGCGTTATTTTAAGTCAGTTGTTCCGTGGATTCGGTAAAGCGGTTGAAGGCAAAGCGGAACTGACAACGGTTGATTTTGCAGAGGCTCTCAAGCGCGGTGTCGACACGGCATACAAGGCGGTTATGAAACCGGTTGAAGGAACGATTTTGACGGTTGCTCGTGAAGCGGCCGACGAAGCGCTTCTTGCGTCAGAGTCGACAAGTGATTTCACTGAATTTATGAAACGTGTCATCGTAGAAGCGAAAGCATCGTTAGACCGTACACCGGACTTGTTGCCGGTATTAAAAGAAGTCGGCGTTGTCGACTCAGGTGGTCAAGGTCTTCTCGTCATCTACGAAGGATTCCTTGCAAGCCTTGAAGGAAAAGAACTCGAAAAACCACATGCACCCGTCATGGATGCGTTGATTGAGGCAGAACATCATGCTCATGCAGCACAAGGGTTCATGTCAACAGAAGACATCGAATTCGGCTACTGCACGGAGATCATGGTTCGTTTCCAAGACGATAAGTTAAAGGATGCGCCGTTCAATGAAGACGCATTCCGTAACGAATTGTCAGAACTAGGAGATTCTCTCCTTGTCGTCGCGGACGAAGAACTCTTAAAAGTTCACGTTCACGTCGAGACTCCAGGTGAGGTCATCACGAAAGGTCAGCGTTTCGGTGAACTCGTTGCAGTCAAAATCGAGAACATGCGTCAACAGCACTCGACGATTCTCGAAGAAGAACACGGCGCAAATCAGCACGGTGTTCAACAGGCCGAGAAGCCAAAAGCACCATTTGCAATCGTAACGGTGGCAATGGGTGAAGGCGTCAGTGAATTGTTCCGTTCGCTCGGAGCGGCACATGTCATCGAAGGCGGTCAGACGATGAACCCATCGACAGAAGATATCGTCAAGGCGATTGAATCTGCACATGCGGAACATGTCTTTATCTTCCCGAACAATTCAAACATCATCATGGCTGCTGAGCAAGCAGCATCTGTCGCACCATGCGGCGTCTCTGTCATCCCAACGAAGACGGTCCCACAAGGTCTTGCGGCGGCAATCGCCTTCAACCCAGAGGCTGATGTCGAGATGAACGAACAAGCGATGAAAGCGGCTGCCGCGACTGTGAAGTCTGGTCAGGTCACTTACGCTGTTCGTGATACGAGCATCGATGGTGTGGAAATCAAGAAAGACGAGCATATGGCGATTGCAGAGAAGAAAATTGTTTCTTCATCGACGTCAAGCCTCGAAGCGGCTAAGAAGTTGGTCGATGCACTCGTCGAAGCAGATGACGAAATCATCACGATCTTAACTGGTGAAGGTTCATCTGAATCAGACGTGGAAGCATTGACGTCATATATCGAATCTGTAAATGATGAGATTGAGATTGAAGTACACGACGGCAAACAACCGCTTTACTCTTATATTTTTAGTGTGGAATAAGCTGTTTCAAGTCCCTACCTTCTGTATAATGAAGGTAGGGATTTTTGAAAGGGGGAAAATGAAGTGAAATATCGTAGTGTGTTTGACATTATTGGTCCTGTCATGGTCGGTCCATCAAGCTCACATACAGCCGGTGCCGCACGCATCGGGCTGATGGCAGGGAAGTTATTTGGGCGAACGCCCCGCACCGCGCGCATCACGTTTTACGGATCGTTTGCGGACACGTATCGGGGTCACGGTACGGATGTCGCGATCGTCGGTGGAATCATGGGATTCGATACGTTTGACTTGCGAATCCCACAGGCGTTAGACATCGCCCGTGAAAAAGGGATTGAGGTCATCTTTGAGACGAGTGACTTGTTGACGGATCATCCGAATACAGCACGTGTCTTACTCGAAGATGAGTTTGGCACATTTGAAATCGTCGGGATCTCAATCGGCGGGGGAACGATTGAGATTACGGAACTAAATGGGTTCCCGTTGAAATTGACAGGTGGGGGACCTGCGCTCGTCGTCTTGCATCATGACCGATTCGGCGCCATCGCTGCAGTGACCGGCGTCTTGGCGAATCATCAATTGAACATCGGGCATATGGAAGTGAGTCGTCACGAAAAAGGAATGCAAGCTTTGATGGCGATTGAGATTGATGAAACGATTCCTGCTGAAGTGATTGCAGAACTGGAACGGTTACCGCAAATCGAACGGATAGCTATTTTTGGGGAATAAGGAGAATGTGAGATGTTTAAATCAGTAGAAGAGTTAGTGACGATTGCCACAGAACGAGGCATCCCGATTTCTGAAGTCATGATCGAACAAGAGATGCACGTCAGACGCGCGAGCCGGGAGGACATCATCGGGATGATGGACCGAAACCTCGAGGTCATGGAAGAAGCGGTTGAACGCGCACTTCAAGGTGTTACATCAGTAACGGGATTGACGGGGAACGATGCCGTACTCATGCAAGAGTATATCCAATCAGGCAAATCACTTGCTGGAGACCTCATTTTAGATGCCGTGTCAAAAGCCATCGGGACGAACGAAGTGAATGCAGCGATGGGACGGATTTGTGCGACACCGACTGCGGGGAGTGCAGGTGTCGTACCTGGAACGTTATTCGCTGTGAAAGACCGTCTCGAGATGGACCGCGATGCGATGATTCGTTACTTGTTCACGTCAGGTGCTTTCGGTTTCGTGGTGGCGAACAACGCCTCGATCTCGGGAGCGGCAGGTGGTTGCCAGGCAGAAGTCGGTTCAGCGACCGGGATGGCTGCGGCCGCCATCGTCGAAGCGGCCGGCGGGACACCGGACCAGTCGGCGACGGCGTTTGCAATCGCCCTTAAGAACATGCTCGGTCTCGTCTGTGACCCCGTGGCAGGACTCGTTGAAGTCCCATGTGTAAAACGAAATGCCATGGGTGGTGCCAATGCCATTGTCGCAGCGGACATGGCCCTCGCGGGAATCACATCACGCATTCCTTGTGACGAAGTCATTTCAGCGATGCATGAAGTCGGTCAAATGATGCCGACCGCATTGAAAGAGACGGCGAAAGGTGGACTGGCGAATACGCCGACGGCTCGTCGCCTCGAACGAAATATATTTGGAGCGAAAGAAGATGCAAAACAATGAACGACTGACGACTCTGAAAGGAGTCGGGCCAGAGATGGCCAAAAAACTAGAAGTGATGGGACTTGTTCGAATCGAGGACGTGCTAGAGCACGTCCCGTTTCGTTATGAGAATTATAACAGTGGGACCGTAACGACTGCTGTTCACGGTGACCTGGTCAAGTGGAGTGGGACGGTTCAGGCAGAACCACTCGTTCGCTACTATAGTAAAGGCAAGAATCGACTTCAGTTCAGATTATTGTTAGAGGAACGTTATGCGGTCCAAGTGACGATGTTCAACCGTGCGTTTTATAAAGAGAAGTTAGCAATCGGCGAGACCGTCACGGTCAAAGGGAAATGGGACATGAATCGGATGACGATCAGCGCGACCGACCTCGAGTTCGGTGCTCCGTCAGGCGGACTTCAACCAATCTATTCATTACGAGCGGGACTGACGCAAAAGAACTTTAGTCGCATCGTCAAGTTAGCATTCGAACAAGTGAGTGAGCTTCCGGAGCGGGTGCCGCCGTCCATACGGGCCAGGTATCGACTTGAGGACCGAATGGACATGCTACGTGGCATGCATTTTCCAGATACTGTGGAAACGTATAAGCAGGCGAGACGGAGTTATGTCTATGAAGAATGTCTCATGTATCAATTGAAATTGCAGGCATTTCGTAAAATGGAGCGGTCAGGAAACGGTCGGGCCCTTCAACTCGATAAGCATCAATTGAACGAGTTCGTCAAACGACTCGCATTCCCGTTGACGGGAGCCCAAACACGGGTCATCCGTGAAATTGTATCCGATTTAGAGAAGCCAGAACGGATGAATCGATTGCTACAAGGGGATGTCGGGAGCGGGAAGACCGTCGTTGCCGCGATTGCCTTGTATGCGACCGTCATGGCTGGGTATCAAGGGGCATTGATGGTGCCGACCGAGATTTTAGCAGAACAACATGCGACATCTTTACAGGAATTGTTTGAACCGTACGGCATCACGATTGCCCTCTTGACGAGCTCAGTGAAAGGAAAGGCGCGAGAAGCACTTCTAACGGCAATCCAATCAGGGGACGTCGACATCATCGTGGGGACACATGCGCTCATTCAAGGACCCGTCGAGTTTTCGAACTTACATTTGGCAATCACGGACGAACAACATCGATTCGGTGTCGAACAACGGAAGAAACTTCGCGATAAAGCGGAATTTGCGGACGTCTTATATATGACCGCGACCCCGATTCCGAGGACACTTGCCATCAGCGCCTTCGGTGAGATGGACGTCTCGACAATCGATGAGATGCCAAAAGGTCGAAAACCGATTGAAACATATTGGGCGAAGCAAGACCAAATCGACCGTGTCCATTCGATGGTCGACCGTGAGCTGTCGCTCGGTCGTCAAGCATATGTGATCGCACCACTCATCGAGGAGTCGGATACGCTCGAGGTCGAAAGTGCGACAGCTTTATATGAACTGTTGAAAGAGCGGTTTCCGAACTATTCGGTAGGGCTGATGCACGGAAAGCTGTCGAGCGCAGAAAAGGACGACGTGATGAAATCATTTGCTGACAACGCGACGCAAATTCTCGTCTCGACAACGGTCGTCGAAGTCGGGGTGAACGTTCCGAACGCTTCACTCATTATCATCCATGACGCCGAGCGTTTTGGGCTCGCGCAACTCCATCAGTTACGTGGCCGTGTCGGTCGTGGTGCCCATCAATCGTTCTGTATCCTCGTCGGGGACCCGAAGTCAGATGTCGGGAAAGTTCGGCTGAAAACGATGACGGAAACGAATGATGGGTTCGTATTGGCGGAGAAAGATTTAGAGTTACGGGGTGCCGGTGATTTCTTTGGTACCGCGCAAAGCGGTCTTCCGAGCTTCCGGGTCGCAGATCCCGTTCTCGACTTGAAAGTGATGGAAGTGGCGATGCAAGATGCCGTAAAACTTCTAGGAAGCGACGCATTTTGGCATGATGCCCAATATGAAGGGTTACGTGGTTATTTGAAACAACTCGACCTTCTCGTTGGGGAAAGGTTAGAATAATACTTGAAAATGACGACTAAAGAATATATACTGCTATTAGTACCAGGTATTAAGTTCTTTAGTGATTAGTTTAGGAGGGAACTGAATGCGGGTACCTAAGAAAGAGCGGCAACGCTTGTTACAAGAAACGATTGAGCGCAACCCGTTCATCAAAGACGAAGAACTATCAAAACAGTTTTCCGTCAGCATCCAGACGATTCGGCTCGACCGGATGGAATTAAAAATTCCGGAAGTGAGGGAACGAATCAAACATGTGGCTTCCGAGCACCTCGATGAAGTCAAATCGCTTTCAATGAGCGAGGTCATCGGTGATATGATTGACTTGAAACTCGATGACTCTGCGATTTCTGTCCTCGATATAGAAAAAGAACACGTCTTTAGCCGCAATGAGATTGCACGTGGGCACGTCCTGTTCGCGCAAGCCAACTCGTTAGCGGTGGCGCTCATCAATGATGAATTGGCGTTGACCACTAAAGCGGAAATCCGGTTTAGTCGCCAGGTCCATCTTGGAGAGCGAGTCGTTGCCAAGGCTCGTGTGATGAAGCTAAGAGGGGACGGGAGAACAGACGTCACGGTCGAAAGTTATGTCGGTGAGGAACGCGTCTTTGAAGGCGACTTCACGATTTACCGACGTGGTGAGGAGGAACAAGCATGAAATTAGCAATTGATGCAATGGGTGGCGATCACGCACCGAAAGCGATCGTAGAAGGTGTGAAACGGTTCGTCGAACAATATCCGAATGAACCGATGGAGCTTTTTCTAGTCGGTGACGAGGTTAAAATTGCCTCTTATGGACTTGACGATCCTCGTGTGACGGTCGTTCCAGCAAGTGAAATCATTACAGGTGAGGATGAGCCTGTTCGTGCGGTCCGCCGCAAAAAGGACAGCTCGCTCGTCGTAGCGGCAAACCTTGTTAAAGAGGGGAAAGCGGATGCTCTCGTGTCTGCCGGGAACACCGGCGCCTTGATGGCAGCGTCTCTCTTCGTCATCGGACGGATCCCAGGAATCGAGCGTCCGGCATTATCTCCGACGTTCCCTACATATACAGGTAGCGGTGTCGTCGTGCTGGATGTCGGAGCGAATCCGGATGCGAAAGCCGAACATCTTGTGGATTATGCGATCATGGGTTCACTGTATGCAGAACATGTCCGTGGCATCAAAACACCGCGTGTCGCCCTTCTCAATATCGGGACGGAAGCCGGAAAAGGAAATGCGCTCACGAAAGAAGCGTTCCCCCTCCTTGAACAGGCCCCTGTCCACTTTGTCGGGAATGTCGAAGCGCGAGAAGCGATGTCAGGAGACGTGGACGTCATCGTGACAGAAGGATTTGCAGGAAACATCTTGTTAAAAGGTGTAGAAGGATCCTCAGCGATGCTCATGAAGATGATGAAAGAACAATTTACGAGCAACCTTGTATCAAAACTTGCCGCTCTCATCTTAAAACCGAAATTAAGACGATTGAAAGAAACGCTTGATTATCGTGAACATGGGGGAGCCGGATTATTCGGGATCAATGCGCCTGTCATCAAGGCACATGGATCGAGCGACGCACTTGCGATTGCGAGTGCATTGAAACAGGCGAAAATCATGGTAGACCACGATGTCGTCGATAAAATCAAGCGTGCCAAAGCGATAGACTAAGCGAAAGCAGGTGAGGACATGGGGAAAGTAGCATGGGTGTTCCCAGGACAAGGCTCTCAAGCCGTTGGAATGGGACAGACCTTTTTAGACCAACCTGAAGCCCTTCAGGCAATCGGGCGTCGACTCGGATTTGACCTTCTTGAAGTCATGTCTGCCGGGTCGAAAGAAGACCTACAAGAAACAGAAATCGCACAACCAGCAATCGTGGCACATGCCTCGTTGCTTGCACAAGCCTATGCGGCAAACGGTGCGACACCAGATGTCGTCATCGGACATAGCGTAGGGGAGTATGCGGCGCTCGTCTCAGCGGGGGTCATCGATTTAGAAGAGGCGACCGTGCTCGTTCGAGAACGTGGTAATTTGATGTCTTCTGTGAAAGATGGAACGATGGCGGCAGTCGTCGGAATGACCGATCTTCAAGAAGCGCTTCATATCACTGAAAAAATTAGTGCGAGTGGGGACTTGGTTCAAATCGCTAACTTGAATTGCCCTGGTCAGTTTGTCATTTCCGGGCATATCGATGCGGTCGAACAGGCGAGTGTAGAACTGAAGGCAGCCGGCGCGAAACGGGTATTACCGTTAAATGTCTCCGGTGCGTTCCACAGTTCATATATGATGCCGGTGGCGACACGTTTCCAAGATGTCCTCGCCTCATCGCCGTTCCAAGAAGCGTCTGTCGATTTCGTCTCGAACGTGGATACGGCTGTACACCGTGATCCGGAACATCTGAAAGCGTTGTTGACGAAACAACTGTATTCGTCGGTTCGTTTTGAAGAATGTGTTCGAAAAGCGATTGCAGACGGGGTGGATACGTTCATCGAATTCGGTCCATCGTCACCACTTTCAGGGTTGATTAAACGAATCGATTCGAATGTATCGATTCAAAAGGCGACCACGTTGGAAGAAGTCGCCTCGTTAGGAGGAGAAGTTCGTGCATGATCAAGTAGCGATCGTGACTGGCGCGTCCCGTGGAATCGGTGCGGCCATCGCGAAACGTTTAGGGGAAGACGGCTTCCGTGTCGTCGTGAATTACTCGGGTAGTGAAGAAAAAGCAAACGCTGTCGTGGCGGCCATCGTCGAAGCAGGTGGCGAAGCTACGGCCGTGAAGGCGGACGTCTCAAACGCTGACGACGTTAAAGCGCTCGTCAAGACGACGGTCGATACGTATGGACGCGTCGATTGTCTTGTGAACAACGCGGGCATTACACGTGACGGGTTACTTATGCGCATGAAAGAAGCGGACTTCAATGACGTCTTATCGACGAACTTGAAGGGCGCGTTCCTCACATCGCAAGCGGTCACACGTTCGTTGCTCAAATCAAAATCGGGGCGTATCATCAATATCGCCTCGGTCGTCGGGATTACAGGAAATGCCGGACAAGCAAACTATGCGGCGGCGAAAGCAGGGCTGATCGGATTGACGAAATCAGTGGCACGCGAACTCGCAAGTCGTCATGTGACGGTCAATGCCGTTTGTCCTGGTTTTATTCAAACCGATATGACCGATGCCTTGACAGATGAACAGCGGAACGCTACACTCGAGCAAATTCCGTTCAATCGTTTCGGTCAAGTCGAAGATGTGGCCAACCTCGTCTCATTCTTAGCATCTGAACAAGCCGCTTACGTGACAGGTCAGACGATTGCCGTCGATGGCGGCATGACGATGGCGTAAAAGAGAACTTTACCAATAGACAGACATTTAATATACTTACCTTTGGAGGGATTTTATCATGACAAAAGAACAAATTTTAGTAGACGTACAAGAAGCAGTAGCAGAGAAGCTCGGGAAAGACGTTTCTGAGATCACTGCAGAGAAATCGTTCAAGGACGACCTTGGCGCTGACTCGCTTGAAGTAATGGAAATGGTGATGGACCTCGAAGACAAATTCGACATCACGATTGAAGACGAAGACGCTGAGAAGCTCGCGACTGTTGGCGACGTAGTAGCGTATATCGAAACAAAAGTGTAATCAAGCCATCCCACCGCTCGGTTCCGAGCGGTGGGCTTGTGCTTATTCATGGAGGGAACTATGACAAAAGACAAACGACGGTTTGACCGTCAAGGGTCGGCGCAACGGCGCCGGCGTCAGGAAATGGAACGGGCACGCATCTTAGAATTATTCAAGTCATTAGAAGAGCGTTTAGACGTTCAGTTTTCGAATCACGACTTGCTCATGCAGGCGTTCACACACTCTTCATACGTGAATGAACAACGTGGATTACGAAAAGACAATGAACGCTTAGAATTTTTAGGGGATGCCGTGTTAGAATTGACCGTATCCCGCTTCCTATATGAGACTTATCCGGAGCGCTCCGAGGGGGAATTAACGAAATTACGGGCGGCGATCGTTTGCGAACCGTCACTCGTGAATTTTGCGGAGGCCTATGCTTTCTCTGACTTCATCTTACTTGGAAAAGGTGAAGAGTTGACCGGTGGACGAAAACGTCCGGCACTACTTGCCGATGTCTTCGAATCCTATATCGGTGCTCTTTATTTAGACCAAGGGATTGAGGCAGTCGAACGATTCCTCGCCGAAGCGGTTTTTCCGAAAGTCTTAGCGGGTGTATTTGAAGAACAGACCGATTTCAAGAGCCAGTTGCAGGAGAGTGTGCAACGGGAAGGCTTAGGTCCGGTCACGTATGAAATCATCGAGGAGCGAGGACCGGCGCACAGCCGTGAATTCGTTGCCCATGCACGGCTCAGCGACGACATCGTCGGGGAGGGAGTCGGGCGCTCTAAAAAAGAAGCCGAGCAGTTGGCTGCTAAAGAAGCGCTCATCGCGTTCAATCGACGTTACGCTGATCTATAAACAAAAAGGAGTGGACCATTCAAAATGGTTCCACTCCTTTTTCATGTCAATTGACCGAGTTCTTCGACAATCCCGTCGACTTCCGATAAAGAGAGGGAAGAACGTGTCATTACGTACTCGTAAATCTCTTTCACCGCTGATGGGTCAGCTGCATTATATTCTTCCGCCTTGATCGCACCGCGGTTAATAATGTTCATTTTGTCCAAAATCGCTTCAATCATCTGTTCATTCGTCATCTGTATTCCCCTTTCTACAGTTCTTTTAAGAATAGCATGATTCTGTCATTTTGACGAACTGTTAACTGTGGTAAAATATACAGATGAATGCTTACTGCGGATAGGATGGTCACGATGCACTTAAAACGAATCGAACTCGCTGGCTTTAAATCATTTGCCAAGCGAATTGAATTAGATTTCCGTCCCGGCGTCACGGCTGTAGTAGGGCCGAACGGAAGCGGGAAATCCAATATATCGGACGCTGTTCGCTGGGTACTTGGAGAACAGTCGGCCAAATCACTTCGCGGTGCCAAGATGGAAGACGTCATCTTCGCCGGAAGTGAAGGTGAGAATCACCGAAACGTCGCGGAGGTCACGCTCGTCCTCGATAATCGCGACGAACAGTTACGTCTCCCTTATGAAGAAGTGAGTGTGACCCGTCGCGTGACCAGAAGTGGGGACAGCGACTATTTTATGAATAAAAAACCATGTCGTCTTAAAGACGTCATTGACCTCTTTTTAGACACAGGTCTTTCCCGTGATGCGTTCGCGATCATCGGGCAAGGTCGAGTCGAACAAGTCATTTCCGGGAAGCCGGAAGACCGCCGTGCCGTCATCGAAGAGGCGGCGGGTGTCCTCAAGTATCGCCAGCGTAAAAAACAGGCTGAGCGTAAATTGCAAGACACCGAATTGAACTTGTCACGTGTCGACGACATTTTATTTGAATTGGCTGACCGGGTGGAACCACTTCGTGAGCAGGCGGCGCTCGCTCGGGAATATACAGTGGCAAAAGCCCGTCATGACGAGCTCGAGACGGGGATCATGGGTGCCGAAATTCAGTTGCTCCAACAAGAAATTGAACAAGTGACGGTACGTCATACAGAATCGATCAAGCAGTTATCGGATTGTGATCGTTCGGTACAACACCTCACGGAGGAACGTACTCAACTTGAGGCTACGCTATCGACCCTTCGTGAAGAGTTATCCGAGATGAACCAAAAAGAGCGCGAACAGTCGACGTATGTCGAACGCTTGACGGGTGACATCAAGCTCGCGAAAGCACAAGAAGAGCATGGAGCCGAGATGAAAGAGCGTCTCGTCCATCAACGTGAAGAAGTGAGCGCCGAGATGGCAGAGCTAGAGACTCGACTGACGGTCGTTCGTGACGAGTTGTCTAAAAAAGTAGATACGTTGCGACAAACGACCGAGGCGAGAGACGCGCTTCAACAACAATTGACTGCTGCCTCCCGTGATTTTAATGCAGAGATTGAAGCGTTACAAAGTGAGGCGTTCGAACTCGCGACAACGCGAGCGACAATCAGTAACCAACAAAAGCGGGAGCAACGGGATATCGATGTCGCCATCGAGTCGAAAGAACGTCTCCTTCGTGAGAACAAACATCGTCTTGATGATCGGTCTTCACAAGAAGCAACACTCGAAGCGACACGGGAACGATATGAAGAAGTGCAAGGTCGCTTCGAACTACTGAGTAAAAAAGAAGTGGAACTTCGCGACCAAGAGACGGCGATCCGTGAAAAGTTGACACGGGCAGAAACGTCTTACTATGACCTCGAACGTCGTCGTCAAAAGACGGAAGATCGGATTGAGATGCTCGAACGGATGAAGCAATCGTATGAAGGATATTTCCATGCGGTTAAGTTTGTATTGAAAGACCGTTCATCAGGTGTGCTTGGTGCCGTCGCTGAACTGATTCGTGTTCGTCCTTCGTATGAAGCCGCCATCGAGACGGCTCTCGGACAGACGCAACAACATGTCGTCGTCAAAGACGAGACAGTCGGACGTCATGAAATCGATCGATTGCGCAAAGCGAACGCAGGTCGCGCAACGTTCTTACCGATGACGACGATCAAACCAAGATTTGTACCGACTGAGGTGTTACATCGCCTCGAATCGATGACTGGATTTGTCGGGGTGGCATCTGATTTAGTCGAGACCGACGAGTCGTTCGAAACGTTGAAAAAATCACTTCTCGGTTCGGTGCTCGTCGCCGAGACGTTAGAAGTCGCGAACCGGATTGCGCAAATGACCGGATACCGTTTCCGCGTCGTCACGCTCGAAGGAGACATCGTGAACGTCGGTGGTTCGATGACCGGCGGGAGTCGTAAGCAAGGGGTGGCCTTGTTCACTCAATCGCGTGAGTTAGACGATTTGAAACAAGGATTGACACAAGGGCTCGCGATGCTTCATGAGCAAAAACAACGTCTTCAAGAATACACGGAAGCGTTGAAGACAATCACTGAAGCATTATCAACGCTACGAGACGAGAAACGTACCGTCGAAGGATCGCTTCGAGAGGTCGAGGCTACTTACCGTACCGCCGAACGCGCCTCGCTTGATGCCAAGTCACAACTTGAACTGTTCGATCATGAGATGCTGCGTTACGAGAAAACGATTGAGACGTCGACAGCCGAACTCGAACGTTTGACGAAAACGTTGGCAGATACGGATAAAGAGCAAGCGGACATTCGTGTTCGTCTAGAGTCGCTTCGTGCCGAACAGGCAAAAAGTGCCGAAAGTACGGGGCAACTTGAAGCGATGCTTCGTCAAAACGAGCTCGACCTACAACGGCATACGCTCGAAGAAGAACGGGTTCGCTATGAAGTGGAGCGCTTGACGACTGAACGGAAACGTCTACAGGACCGGACCGATCAGATGAATCGTGAACTTACGCGACTTGACAGTGGGGAAGTCGTCTCATCTGCCGAGTTAGAAGAGACGCTCGCTACGGCCAAGCTTGAATTCACCAACATTCAAGAGCGACTTCAAGACATGACGGCAACGCTCAAGTCAAATGAAGAGGCGTACCGCATCATGCGTCAACGTGTCGATCAAGCGACGGAAGCGCGGCGTCAAGCTGAAGCAGTCGTTCGAAAACTAGAGACGGCGAAACAAGAGTTCGAATTAAAACGACAGTGGAAGCTCGATGCGTTAGAGGAACACGGGCTCGTTGCAGAACTCTTACCGGCGCTTGAGATTCCTCTTGATGAGGCGAAAGAAGAGTTCAAATTACTCGTTCGTCAAATTGAGGAAATCGGACCGGTTAACTTGAATGCGATCGAGGAGTTCGATAGCGTTCATGAGCGCTTTACGTTCTTGTCTGAACAGCGGGATGACTTGGTCAGTGCGAAAGAAGATTTGTATGAGATCATCGCCGAGATGGACCGTGAAGTGACACGTCTTTTCAAAGAGACGTATACGAACGTGCGGGCACACTTCAAACAGACGTTCACCGAGTTATTCGGTGGGGGCGAAGCCGATTTGAAATTGGTTGATGAGTCCGACTTGTTGAATACAGGGATTGAAATCGTCGCCAAACCGCCTGGTAAAAAGCTACAGACGCTCAGTCTGTTGTCTGGAGGAGAGCGTGCACTCACGGCAATCGCTTTACTGTTTGCGATCTTGAAAACGCGTCCGGTACCATTCTGTGTCCTCGATGAAGTCGAAGCGGCGCTTGATGAGGCGAACGTACACCGGTTCGGGGAATATATTCGCACGCTCTCAATCGACACGCAATTTGTCATCATCACGCACCGAAAAGGTACAATGGAAGCGGCAGATACGCTTTATGGCGTCACGATGCAACAGAACGGGGTGTCCGAAGTATTATCGGTCGAACTATCTGAAGCAAAACGTGTCGTAGAAATGGATGAAGAGATGGAGGAATCACGTTGAGTTTTTTCAAGAAATTAAAAGAAAAATTAACGACATCTACCCAAGAGGTGTCACAGAAGTTTACAGACGGATTGACGAAAACGCGTGACGGATTTGCGAGTGCCGTCAACGACCTCGTTTATCGTTTTCGCGAGGTGGATGAGGACTTCTTCGATGAACTCGAAGATTTGCTCATCCAAGCGGATGTCGGCGTCACGACGACGATGGACCTTGTCGAAGACTTGAAAGAAGAAGTGAAACGACGCAACTTGAAAGACCCGGTCGCTGTTCGGGATGCTCTCGTTGAAGTGGTGGCGAAACGCCTTCAGGAAGACGAATCTGACCGTGAACTGAACATGCAAGACGGACTCACAGTCATCTTGTTTGTCGGTGTGAACGGTGTCGGAAAGACGACGACGATCGGAAAATTGGCGCATCAATTGAAGTCGGAAGGTCGTAACGTCATGCTCGCGGCAGGAGATACATTCCGTGCAGGAGCGATCGAGCAACTTCAAGTATGGGGCGAACGCGTCGGAGTACCGGTCATTCGTCAAACGGAAGGGTCTGACCCGGCTGCCGTCGTATACGATGCTGTTCAATCTGCGAAATCACGTAACATGGACGTTCTCATTTGTGACACGGCTGGACGCCTTCAAAATAAAGTGAACTTAATGAAAGAACTCGAAAAAGTGAAACGGGTCATCGAACGAGAAGTCCCGAACGGACCACATGAGGTCTTACTTGCATTAGATGCAACGACCGGACAAAACGCTATGATTCAAGCGAAAGCGTTCAAAGAAGCGACGAACGTGAGCGGAATCGTCTTGACGAAACTCGACGGTACAGCAAAAGGTGGGATTGTTCTCGCGATTCGAAATGAACTCGATATTCCGGTCAAATATGTCGGTCTCGGGGAGAAGATGGACGATTTGCAAGAGTTTGACCCAGAGCAGTTCGTCCTCGGGTTGTTTGGAGACGTTTTTGAGGATAAATCAGAAGAGGACTCGACTGAAAATGAGGACACAAACAAAGACCTCGCCTAAGTTTTACTGTTAAGAAAAAAACTTGACAAGTACTAGGCACGGCTGTACTATTGGTAGTTGTAAAGGGATTTCACTTAACATGTGGAGGTGAAAGGTTTGACGCTCGAAAAAACGAATCGCATGAACTATCTCATCGATTTCTATCAAGCGCTCCTCACACCGAAACAGCGCAACTATATGTCTCTTTATTACCTAGATGACTACTCGCTCGGAGAGATAGCGGAAGAGTTTGAAGTCAGCCGTCAAGCGGTCTACGATAACATAAAGCGTACAGAAACGATGCTTGAACAGTACGAGGAAAAGCTCGCTCTATTCGAAAAATTCGAACAGCGTCAGCAACTTCTTCAGACCCTCAAACGTCAAATCGAGCTCACGGATGACGTGCAGGCTACGATTTCTGCGCTTGAGAATTTAGAGTAGGGGGCTGGAGCATGGCATTTGAAGGATTATCAGAACGGTTGCAATCGACGCTTTCAAAGATGCGCGGTAAAGGGAAAATCTCTGAGGCTGATGTCAAAGAGATGATGCGTGAGGTTCGCCTCGCCTTACTAGAAGCCGACGTCAACTTTAAAGTGGTCAAGCAATTCGTCAATGACGTGAAAGAACGTGCGGTTGGTCAGGATGTCATGAAATCATTGACGCCAGGTCAACAAGTCGTCAAAATCGTTCACGAAGAGTTGACGAATTTGATGGGAAGCGATGTCGTCCCGATCTCATTCAGTCAGAAACCACCGACAGTCGTCATGATGGTCGGTCTGCAAGGGGCAGGTAAGACGACAACGACCGGGAAGCTAGCGAACTTGATTCGC
Source organism: Exiguobacterium sp. B2(2022) (assembly GCF_028823655.1). Lineage (NCBI taxonomy): Bacteria > Bacillati > Bacillota > Bacilli > Caryophanales > Exiguobacterium > Exiguobacterium sp. B2(2022). The sequence goes on from NZ_JAPEHX010000001.1 coordinate 18,022, forward strand.
AAAAAGCATAACCGCAGTCCACTTCTCGTCGCGGCGGATATTTATCGTCCGGCGGCAATCAAGCAGCTCGAGACACTCGGGAAACAACTCGATTTACCGGTCTTCTCACTTGGCGATCAAGTGAAACCGGAAGAGATTGTGACGAAAGCACTCGAGTACGCAAAAACAAATCATCACGATTTCGTGTTGATCGATACGGCGGGTCGCCTTCATATCGACGAGACGCTCATGGGTGAGCTCGAAAATGTGAAGACGATTGCCAAACCAAATGAAATCTTCCTTGTCGTCGACTCGATGACAGGTCAAGATGCGGTCAATGTGGCCGACAGTTTCAATGAGAAACTCGGAATCACCGGGGTCGTGCTCACAAAGCTCGACGGAGATACACGAGGCGGGGCAGCCCTTTCGATTAAGGCAGTCACGGGAGCGCCGATTAAATTCGTCGGTCTCGGCGAAAAGTTGGATGCCCTCGAACCATTCCATCCAGAACGCATGGCGTCACGGATCCTTGGAATGGGGGACGTGCTCTCGCTCATTGAAAAAGCCGAGACACAGATGGACCAAGACGCAGCGAGAGAGCTAGAAAGCAAAATTCGTGACGCGTCATTCACGTTCGATGATTTCATTGAACAGTTGGGTCAAGTGAAAAACATGGGCCCGATTGATGAATTACTTTCGATGTTACCTGGTGCAGGTAAGATGAAAGGGTTGAAAAACGTCCAAATCGACGAGAAACAACTCGATCACGTCGAAGCGATCATTCGCTCGATGACAAAACATGAGCGCGCCAACCCGGAAGTGCTCAATGCGAGTCGTCGGAAGCGGATCGCAAAAGGGAGCGGTCGCTCGATTCAAGAAGTGAACCGTCTCATCAAACAGTTCGATGACATGAAGAAGCTGATGAAGCAAATGTCAGGACAAATGAAAGGGAAGAAAAAGGGCTTAGGTCTTCCGTTCTTCTAACAAAAACTTTTGTCAGTCGGACAAAAAAGCTGTATACTATAAAAGTTGTCAATTCTTAAACACATGATGGAGGTATATTACCATGGCAGTTAAAATTCGTCTTAAGCGCATGGGCGCAAAAAAATCACCTTTCTACCGTATCGTTGTAGCAGACTCACGTTCACCACGTGACGGTCGCTTCATCGAGCAAGTTGGTCACTACAACCCGGTTGCAAAACCAGAAGCTGAAGTTCGCATCAACGAAGAACTCGCTCTCAAATGGTTGGCAGACGGCGCGAAGCCATCTGACACAGTACGTAACTTGTTCTCTAAAGCAGGGATCATGGAGAAATTCCACAACGCGAAAAACGCGAAGTAATGATGTGGCCGACCTTTTCTGAGGTCGGCCTATTTTGTTGAGGAGGGAACGCGAAATGGATTGGTTATACGTTGGGAAAATCGCCAACACGCACGGCCTTAAAGGGGAAGTAAAAATTTTGGCGGCGACAGATTTTCCGGAAGAACGATTTAAAAAAGGGAACACGTTGTTCCTTGACGTGGACGGAACGAAACAAGAGATGACGATCACGACGTATCGTCCGCATAAGCAGTTCCATCTCGTCACGTTCAAAGGGTTTGAGAATATCAACCTCATTGAGAAATATAAAGGCTTGAAGTTATATGTTCATGCCGAACACGTGCATGATCTCTCGGAGAACGAATATTACTATCATGAGATTATCGGTTGTGAGGCAATCGTTGATGGTGAGTCGATCGGTGTGATCGATGATATCTTTGAGACGGGTGCGAACGACGTATGGGTCATCAAACGCCCGAGTAAATCGGACGCCCTCATCCCTTATATCGAATCGGTCGTCAAAGAGATCGATGTCGAAGCGAAACGTGTCGTCATCACCCCGATTCCCGGAATGATTGACGATGAAGATTGATGTGTTGACGTTATTTCCGGACATGTTCAAGACGCTCGACCATTCCATCGTCGGCCGCGCGAAAGCGCTCGGGCAAGTAGATATGTCGTTCATCAATTTCCGGGATTTTTCAACGAACAAGCATCATAAAGTCGATGACTATCCGTACGGGGGAGGGGCGGGCATGTTGCTCACCCCACAACCGATCTTCGATGCATTTGACTCGATCGAGGCGAAGTCACCACGAGTCATCCTGACGACACCGACCGGAAAGCCGTTCAATCAGCAGATGGCGGAAGAGTGGGCACGGGAAGAACATCTGATCTTTTTGTGTGGGCATTATGAAGGGTTCGACCAGCGTATCCACGATGAACTGGCGACAGACGAAGTGTCCATCGGCGACTTCGTCTTGACGGGTGGCGAGCTCGCGACGATGGTGATGATCGATGCGACGGTGAGACTGCTCCCTGACGTCCTCGGCGATCAGGCGAGCCACGAGGATGATTCGTTCTCGACCGGTCTACTCGAATATCCGCACTATACACGACCTGCCGATTTTCGTGGGTTGAAGGTACCGGACGTCCTCCTCTCTGGCAATCACGCCCGCATCGAGACGTGGCGACGCGAACAATCACTCGAGCGAACGTATCGACGTCGACCAGATCTACTCGAACAACTCGAGCTGACAGAAGACGATAAAAAGTTTCTCCAATCGTTGCGCGATTGAGAAATATATGCTATGTTTGAGCATGTGGGTTAAACCCATCGATTACCGATGTTCCGCTATTGGATGCTTGGGCATATGAAGATATGAACATTGAAGAAAAAGGAGATATGATTCATGAACACACAAAAACTGTTCCGTGAAATCACAGAAGAACAATTCAAATCGGACGTACCTGCTTTCCGTCCTGGTGACACAGTACGTGTCCACGTTAAAGTTGTAGAGGGAACGCGTGAGCGTATCCAGATCTTCGAAGGTGTTGTAATCAAGCGTAAAGGTGGCGGCATCAGCGAAACATTCACAGTCCGTAAGATTTCTTACGGCGTAGGTGTTGAGCGTGCATTCCCGCTTCACTCACCACGCGTTGCACAAATCGAAGTCGTACGCTACGGTAAAGTTCGCCGTGCGAAACTTTACTACCTCCGTAACCTTCGCGGTAAAGCAGCACGTATTAAAGAAATCCGTCGTTAAGATGGGAATTAAGCTTGTCGCTTGCGACAAGCTTCTTTTTTTCTAGTACAATAAGTTCAAATGGATAGAGGAGTGAGTGAAGTTGAAAGAAGTGTTTAGTTGGCTCAAAGCCATCGTTGTCGCTCTTGTCATCGCGTTCGTCATCCGGACGTTCATCTTCGTTCCTGTCATCGTTGAAGGGGAGTCGATGATGCCGACACTCCACAATGCGGATCGAATGATCGTCAGTAAAATTTCGAACTATGTTGGTGAGCTAGACCGAGGTGATATCGTCGTATTCCATGCGACAGAATCAAAAGATTATATTAAACGTGTCATCGCCATTCCAGGCGACACGCTCGAATATCGAGATGACGTGCTCTATATTAACGGTGAAGCGGTAGAAGAACCGTATTTAGACGAGTTCCGCGCACAGATGAACGGGTTCCCGCTGACGGAGAACTTCACGCTTGAACAAGTGACAGGCGAGTCAGTCGTCCCTGAAGACTCATACTTCGTCATGGGAGACAACCGTCAAAACTCGAAGGACAGTCGTGAAATCGGATTTGTGTCGAAAGAGGAGATTGTCGGTAAGACGAACTTCATCTTCTGGCCGCTCGACGATGTTGGCACGGTAGAAGATTAAGGTGGTGCTTTTTTGGCAATTCAATGGTTTCCTGGCCACATGGCCAAAGCAAGAAGACAAGTAACTGAAAAATTAAAATTGATTGATGTCGTCATCGAGCTCGTGGATGCACGTGTGCCACAATCGAGCCGTAACCCGATGGTCGATGAGATCACGGCAGGCAAGCCGCGACTCATCGTCCTCAACAAAGCGGACATGGCCGACCCTGTCGTGACGGACGCGTGGTTACGTGCCCTGAAGCGAGAAGAGGTCGAAGTCGTCGCAGTTGATGCGAAGCATAGCAAAGGCTTGAAACAGCTCATCACAGGCGCGCAAAAGTTGATGCAAGAAAAACATGACCGCATGCGTGAAAAGGGACGTAACCCTGGTCCGATTCGTGCGCTCATCATCGGAATCCCGAACGTTGGGAAGTCGACGCTCATCAACCGTCTCGCAGGTCGTAACATTGCCATCACAGGCGATCGACCGGGTGTGACGAAGCGTCAACAGTGGATCAAGATGAAGGGTGGCGAGATGGAGCTCTTAGATACGCCGGGTATTCTCTGGCCGAAGTTTGAGGACCAACTCGTCGGATATCGTCTCGCCGCGACCGGCGCCATCAAAGACGAGATTCTCAATTTAGATGATATCGCCTTGTATACGGTTCGTGAGTTGCATGCTCGTTATCCGGAACAATTAAAGGAACGCTTCAAACTCGAAACGTTACCGGAGGACGGCGTGGAACTCCTTGAGATGATTGGGAAAAAACGTGGTCTCATCAGTGGCGGTTACGTCGATTTTGAGAAGGCGAGCGAACTACTTTTGAATGAACTACGGCATGAAAAAATCGGACGGATCTCGCTTGAGACACCGGCTGACCATGAAATGGCGTAAAGTCCTGTGTAAACAGGGCTTTTTTTGAATAGGAGGAAGAACGTGACGATTCAACAGATTAAACAACAACTAGCGGACATCCGATATGAAGAATGGGTACAAATCTACCCAACCTTGTCACAAGACCCCCGAGCAGGTGTGCAAACGTTGCTTCGGCAAAAAGAGCGCCAATTCGAGCGAGAACAAGCATTACAGGACGATTTTGAGCGTCGAATGTCATATGAACGTGAATGGAAGTCACAAGGATTCACTCGAATTGTCGGAGTCGATGAGGTCGGGCGTGGACCGCTCGCGGGACCGGTTGTGGCGGCTGGTTTTATATCGCGGGGTTGGACGATTCGAAGAAAATGTCGAAAACGGCGAGAGACACGGCATACGAACACATCATGGAAGTCGCGGAAGTCGGTGTCGGAATCGTCGATCCTGCGGTAATCGATGAGGTCAACATCTATGAGGCGACGAAACTTGCGATGATGGAGGCGATTCGTCAAGTCGGGGAGGTCGATGCTTTATTGATTGACGCCATGAAACTGGACCTCGACATTCCTCAGCAGTCCTTGATTAAAGGGGACACGCTCAGCGTCTCAATCGCTGCGGCGAGTGTTGTCGCTAAGGTCGTCCGGGACCGGATGATGGAAGAATACGACCGGACGTATCCCGGTTACGGGTTTGCCAATAACGCCGGGTATGGGACAGAGGCTCATTTAGAAGGATTGAGACGTTACGGGGTGACACCGATCCATCGTCGTACATTCGCCCCGATCAAGCATATGTGAAAGGAGTGATGGCGTTGCGCATCGATCATCAAGGAGTTTTACCATTCAAAGTGACCGAACAGACGTCGCGACCGCTTTTGCTCGGGAATACAATTGTCGGGAAGGTGCTACAACTTCTGCCCGGCAATGAGGCAGTCATGCAGTTGCCGCAAGGAATCTTTCGGGTAGGTATCAATGCGAACGTGAAAGAGAACGTGACGTATAAGATGGTCGTCACGGACGTCGAGCCGAAGCTCGTCTTGAAAGTCGTCCCACAAGCGACAGAAGCGCTCACGGCTTCAAAATCACCTCTCCAGACATTAGGGGAACAACTTGCCCGTTTCATTCGCGAACCGATTCCGACACCAGAATCGGTCAAGACAGCCGGGAAAACGATGTTAGAGAGCGGAGCGGGGTCTGATGTAAAGGCGCTCGTCAGCGAGCTGTTCAAAGCGAAAGGCGAGCCGAAGTTCGAGCAGTTCGTGCGAGCCCAGGAAGCGTTCAATGCGACCCAGAGCCCCCCGTTCGTCGCTCAAGCATTTCACATACCGCATTTAGGTCCGTTTGAACACGTTCAATTTCGTTTAGAAGCACCAAAACGAGAGGCGATTGATTCTGATCATGCTCGAATCGTCTTGTTGGCGAAACAGGAATCGATGTGTTGATTCAAAAACGGTATGTATCCGTTCGGGTATTTAATGAGACTCACGATTTAAGTCCATACGTTCGTACATACGAACCGCTTCTAAAAGAAGGGTTGAAACGTGTCGATTTCGATTTGTCTTCTTTTTCATACGAAGCAAAGCGTGAGCGTGTGCCAGAGACATTTGCGCCTCTCGGAAAGGTGGATCTCCAAATATGAACGATCCAAAGAAAGCAATCGCTCTGTCATATGAGCAATCAATGGATGCCCCGCACGTCGTGGCAAAAGGGACGGGGATTGTCGCTGAGAGGATGCTTGAGATTGCCCAAGCGAACGGAATTCCTGTTCATGAGGACCCGGCACTCCTCTCCTTACTCTCGGCATTAAACATCGAAGAGCAGATTCCGGAGGACGTTTATCAAGTCATTGCCGAACTTTTTGTCTTTCTTTATCAGATGGAACAAGATAAAATTTGATTTGTCTAGGGTTATATGTGAAAAAAAGATGAAAACTTAAAGCAAGAACGATAGACAGCGCTTTCAGTTTTTCGTTACAATAGACGTGCCGATATTAAAGGGGACTAAGGGGGAAAACATATGAATATCCATGAGTATCAGGCGAAAGAATTGCTAAGAGAGTTTGGGGTAGCCGTTCCGACGGGTTATCCAGCCTTTACTGTTGAAGAAGCTGTAGCAGCAGCTGCTAAGCTTGACGGTGAGTTGAAAGTTGTAAAAGCTCAAATCCACGCAGGTGGACGCGGTAAAGCAGGTGGCGTTAAACTTGCGAAGACAGATGAAGAAGTGAAGCAATACGCGACAGAGATTCTCGGAAAAACGCTCGTGACACACCAAACAGGTCCGGAAGGAAAAGTTGTCCAGCGCCTCTATATCGAAGAAGGTTCTGCGATTGACCAAGAATTTTACTTAGGACTCGTGCTTGACCGTTCGATCGGCCGAATTGTCATCATGGGTTCATCAGAAGGTGGTATGGACATCGAGGAAGTCGCTGAACATACACCTGAGAAGATTCATAAAGAGATCGTCGATCCGGTTGTGGGCTTGCGTCCATTCCAAGCACGTCGTCTCGCGTTCAAAATGGAAGTCCCGACGAAACTTGTGAACAAGTTCAGTGACATGGTCATGAAGTTGTACAAAGTATATGTCGAGACAGATTGCACAATCGCGGAAATCAACCCGCTCGTCACGACGAAAGACGGAAACGTCATCGCGCTCGATGCGAAGTTGAACTTCGATAGCAACGCACTTTATCGTCACTCCGATATCCTTTCGCTTCGTGATACGACGGAAGAAGATCCACGTGAAGTCGAGGCATCAAAACATGACCTCAGCTATATCGCACTTGATGGAAACATCGGTTGCCTTGTCAACGGTGCAGGCCTTGCGATGGCAACGATGGATATCATCAAACATTACGGCGCTGAACCCGCTAACTTCCTCGATGTAGGTGGCGGTGCGACGAAAGAAAAAGTTACAGAAGCGTTCAAATTGATTTTGTCTGATGACCAAGTCAAAGGAATCTTCGTTAACATTTTCGGTGGAATCATGAAGTGTGACATCATCGCAGAGGGGATTGTCGCAGCTACGAAAGAAATCGGACTCGACTTGCCACTCGTCGTTCGCTTAGAAGGAACGAACGTTGATGCCGGGAAGCGCATTCTCGATGAATCTGGACTTGCGATCACGACAGCTAGCTCGATGGCTGACGGTGCGGAAAAAATCGCAGCACTTGTTCGATAAGGGGGAAACGACATGAGTATTTGGGCGAATAAAGATACGAAAGTCATCATTCAAGGGATTACAGGGAAACAAGGTTTGTTCCACGGTGAACAGATGCTTGCTTATAACACGAAATTAGTCGGTGGGGTCACGCCAGGTAAAGGTGGTACGACCGTTCTCGATAACGTTCCGGTCTTCAACACAGTCTCTGAGGCGGTCGAAGCGACTGGTGCAAACGCATCAATCATCTACGTACCACCAGCTTTCGCAGCTGACTCGATCATGGAAGCAGCGGACAGTGGCATCGAACTCATCATCTGTATCACTGAAGGCATTCCTGTAGTAGATATGATCCAAGTGAAACGTTATCTCGAAGACAAGCCGGCTCGCTTGATCGGACCGAACTGTCCTGGAATCATCACGCCAGGAGAAGCAAAACTTGGAATCATGCCTGGCTATATTCATACGAAAGGGCATGTCGGAATCGTGTCACGTTCTGGAACGCTCACGTATGAGGCGGTTCATCAGTTGACGACGGCAGGGATCGGTCAATCGACAGCTGTCGGAATCGGGGGAGACCCAGTCAACGGAACAAACTTCATCGATACGCTCAAAGCGTTCAACGAAGATGAGGACACGAAAGCTGTCATCATGATCGGGGAAATCGGTGGAACAGCTGAAGAAGAGGCGGCTGAATGGGTGAAAGCGAACATGACGAAACCAGTCATCGGCTTCATCGGCGGACAGACGGCTCCTGAAGGCAAACGTATGGGACATGCCGGCGCAATCATCTCAGGTGGTAAAGGGACGGCTGCTGAAAAGATTAAGACGTTGAACGCGAATGGAATCGAAGTAGCTGAAACACCAGCTGTCATCGGTGAAACGTTGATTCGTGTCTTGAAAAATGAAGGTCTATACGAAGCGTGTGTCACGGGTCAACCGACGACATAAGAATCATGAGGGATGCTTGCATCCCTCATTTTTTTAAAGGAGAGATTGTGATGAATCAAACAATAGCTCGGTTTGCCGCTGCACGAATTCCGGTTGAGTTTGTGCATCATTATTTGAACGGAACGCTAGAAACACATCGCACTCATTTTTCTTCATATGTCTGGAAGCGAGCTCATTCTGCGCTCCGCTCGTCCGAATCGTATTCCCGCTTCGTCACTTGGGAAGATGAAACGTTCCCGAAACGGTTGCTCGAGATTCCTAACCCTCCGTACTGTTTGTTTTACGATGGAGATTTAGAGGTACTACAAGAAAGAACGACCGCGATGGTCGGAAGTCGTGAATTGAATCGAATTAGTCAATCGTTAGTGCAACACTATCACTCTTTAATAGAAGAAACTGTTTCCGTTTCAGGTGGAGCGCTTGGCATTGATGGTCTTGTCCACGCACACGCGTTAAATAAACATCGTCCGACCGTGGCGGTGCTCGGAGCCGGACTGAACAACCTCTATCCAGCAGCGAATCGACAGTTGCTCTTACGGATTCCGAAGCAAGGGATTCTCTTAAGTGAGTATGCCCCAAATACACCTGTTCAAAAATTTCAATTTTTGGAAAGAAATCGATTGGTGAGCGGTCTCGGTGACACGCTCGTTGTCTTACAAGCGAGACGAAAGAGCGGAACGATGAATACGGTCGGACACGCGCTAGAGCAGGGAAAGACGGTGTTCGCCGTACCCGGTTCACCGCTTGATCCATTAGCGGAAGGACCGAATCGATTGATTGAAGAAGGCGCGATTCCATTGACGAATTCCGATCAAATTATTCGAGATCTCAGGATTGTACGTTGACAAACCGGTGAGAACATGAATATTATGGTAGGGATTTAAATGACCTCTAAAAGGGGAGCAGATGTATGGCAAAATATTTGGTGATCGTTGAGTCACCTGCGAAAGCAAAAACAATTAAACGTTATTTAGGTCCGAATTATATGGTCAAAGCTTCGATGGGACACGTCATCGATTTACCGAAGAGTCAACTCGGTGTAGACGTCGAACACGACTTTGAACCGAAGTATATTACCATCCGTGGTAAAGGACCCGTATTGAAAGAATTGAAGACAGCGGCGAAAAAAGCCACAAAAATCTTTCTCGCAGCCGACCCCGACAGAGAAGGGGAAGCGATTGCCTGGCATTTGGCTCGCGCACTCGGCGTAGATGAAACGACTGAATGTCGTGTCGTCTTTAACGAAATCACAAAAGATGCAATCAAAGAATCATTTAAACATCCACGTAAAATCAATCACGACCTCGTCGATGCGCAACAAGCTCGACGGATTTTAGACCGTCTCGTCGGATACGGGATGAGTCCATTATTATGGAAGAAAGTCAAAAAAGGACTATCTGCCGGACGAGTTCAGTCGGTTGCCGTGAAGATGATCATCGACCGTGAACGCGAGATCAATGCGTTCGACCCAGAAGAATATTGGACGATCAAGCTCGACTTGAATCATGATGGGGAAACGTTCGAGACTTCATTTTACGGAAAAGATGGGAAAAAGATGGAATTGAAGTCGGAAGAAGACGCTCAAGCCGTCCTTGATGCCATCAACGACGAATTCAAAGTCATCGATGTGACGAAGAAAGAACGTAAACGCAACGCTTCGTTGCCGTTCACGACCAGTTCGTTGCAACAAGATGCGGCACGTAAATTGAATTTCCGTGCGAAGAAGACGATGATGCTCGCCCAACAATTATATGAAGGAATCGACCTCGGTAAGAAAGAGGGAACGGTCGGTTTGATTACGTATATGCGTACAGACTCGACACGAATCTCGGACTTGGCGAAGGGAGAGGCGAAAGAATACATCGAATCGACGTTCGGTGAAGAATACGTCGCCTCACAGAAGCAAAAGGAAAAGAAAGCGGCCAACGCACAAGATGCGCACGAAGCGATTCGACCGACTTCGGCACTCCGCGACCCCGCTTCTTTAAAACCTTATTTGTCTCGTGACCAGTTACGCCTTTATAAATTGATTTGGGAACGTTTGATTGCGAGTCAAATGGCACCTGCTGTACTCGATACCGTCAAGATCGATGTAGAGTCGAACGGGATGATCTTCCGTGCGAATGGCTCGACCGTCAAATTCCCAGGTTTCATGAAAGTATATATCGAATCGAAAGATGATGATATCGAGGACACGAACCAAGAGAAAGAAGGCTTGTTACCACCTCTTGAAGTCGAGGATACGGTCAGCTTTGAAGCGATTGAGCCGAAGCAACACTTCACGCAACCACCGCCGCGTTACACGGAAGCACGACTCGTCCGCGCGATGGAAGAGCTCGGTATCGGTCGCCCGTCAACGTATGCGCCGACACTTGATACGATTCAGCGTCGTGGTTATGTCGTCTTAGAAGAGAAGAAGTTCCTTCCGACAGAGCTCGGAGAACTCGTCATTGAAATGATTGATGAATATTTCAATGACTTCATCACCGTCCAGTTCACGGCCGATATGGAAACGCTCCTTGACTCGATTGAGCATAAAGAAGTGGAGTGGACAGAAGTCGTCGCCCCAATCTATCGTTCATTTGAGAAGCGTTTGAAGCGTGCCGAAGAAGAAATCGAAAAGATTGAAGTGAAAGATGAGCCTGCGGGAATCGATTGTGAAGTTTGTGGTTCACCGATGGTCATCAAGATGGGTCGATACGGTAAGTTTATGGCTTGCTCGAACTTCCCGAACTGTACGAACACGAAACCAGTTCAAGTTGAGATTGGTGTCCCTTGCCCAGACTGTAAGGACGGACAAATCGTGGAACGTCGTAGTAAAAAAGGTCGCCTCTTCTATGGCTGCTCGAACTATCCAGAATGTGAGTTCGTCTCATGGGATAAACCGGTTGCGAAACCGTGCCCAGTATGCGACAGTTTGATGGTCGAGAAGAAAATTAAAGACGGCGTGAAATATCAATGTACGAAATGTACCCATACCGAGGTACATCAGCAAGAGGAGGATTAATGTTGCAACAACGTGTAACTGTAATCGGAGCCGGTTTGGCCGGTTCCGAAGCGGCTTGGCAACTTGCTAAGCGCGGCATCCAAGTAGATTTGTATGAAATGAGACCGGTCCGTCAAACACCGGCGCACCACACGGATCAATTCGCGGAACTCGTTTGTTCGAACTCGCTTCGGGCGAACGGTCTTCAAAACGCGGTCGGCGTCTTGAAAGAAGAGATGCGTACACTTGACTCACTCATCTTGAAAGCGGCAGACACGGCAAGCGTCCCAGCTGGTGGCGCCCTTGCTGTCGATCGTCATGAGTTTGCTGGATTCATCACGGAGAAGTTGAAGAACCATGAAAACGTCACGGTTCATACCGAGGAATTAAAAGAAATTCCTGAAGGGATTGTCATCGTAGCGACAGGGCCATTGACGTCTCCGGATTTATCGGCATCGCTCAAAGCGTTCACAGGGGAAGATTATCTTTACTTCTACGATGCGGCCGCTCCGATTCTAGATGGCGATACGATCGATCGCGATAAAGTATACTTGAAGTCGCGCTACGATAAAGGTGAAGCCGCTTACTTGAACTGCCCGATGACAGAAGAAGAGTTTGACGTCTTTTACGAGGAATTGATCAAGGCGGAAGTCGTTCCGTTAAAAGAGTTCGAAAAAGAGATTTACTTCGAAGGTTGTATGCCGTTTGAAGTCATGGCTGAGCGTGGGAAGAAGACGCTTCTCTTCGGACCGATGAAGCCGGTCGGTCTAGAAGATCCGAAGACGGGTAAACGTCCGTATGCGGTCGTTCAACTTCGTCAGGACAACTCAGCAGGAACGCTTTATAACTTGGTCGGCTTCCAGACGCATTTGAAGTGGGGCGAACAGAAGCGTATCATCCGTCTCATCCCTGGACTCGAAAATGCAGATATCGTTCGTTACGGTGTCATGCACCGCAACACGTTCATCAATTCACCGAGCTTGTTGAAACCGACGTATCAGGCGCGCACGCGTGACACATTATTCTTTGCTGGTCAGATGACGGGTGTAGAAGGATACGTGGAGTCAGCAGCGTCAGGATTGTTGGCGGGAATCAATGCAGCGAAGATGATCGCAGGAGAAGAGCTCGTCGTCTTACCACGTGAAACGATGCTCGGTTCGATGGCGCACTACATCACGACGGCAGATGGGAAGCACTTCCAGCCGATGAATGCGAACTTTGGATTGGTCCCATCTTTAGAGGACGCTCCGAAGAAAATGAAAAAACAAGAACGGTACGAGCGTTACGCCAACCGTGCTTTAGAAACGATTCAACAATTTAAGGACCTTTGAACAGGAGAGCCAGTTTTTGGCTCTTTTGTTTTGAAATAAAGTTTCAATTGTGTATTTTGTTTCATACTTTGAAAATTTTCAGATTATTGAACGACTATCTATTGTCACCATACATTCTGTATGCTATGCTAATTTCGATTTGACGAGAACATGCGTTTTTACGTGTCATCGAGGAGGCGATAAAATGGGATTCTTAGAGGATCGACAATCATTTTTACGCTACTGCCAAATTGAACGTCGACTGTCTCCTCATACGAAACGCTCCTACGAGCAAACGCTCGACCAGTACGCCGCATATTGCCAATCGACGCATCAAGATCCCTATGATGCACAGACGGCGCGGCGTTATTTATATGTCCTTTATGAGAAACAATTGGCCGCGTCTACGGTGTCCCAGAAAGTATCTTGCCTCAAACAGTTCGGGAAATATATGGCGAGAGAGCATGGGGGAGAGCCCTTGTTCCACGACCTGACTTCACCGAAAAAGCGACAGTCCTTGCCGACGTTCGCCGTCCCATCCGAAGTCGAACGGTTGTTAGAGGCGGCTTCTATGCAAGACGACCCTTATTTACAGGCGAGAGACGTCGCCATCGTTGAGGTGTTGTACGGAACGGGCATTCGCGTCGCAGAGCTTTGTGGGATGAACCTGTCTTCCTTTGACGATGTCTTATCTTTCGTCCATGTGATGGGGAAAGGAAAGAAAGAACGGTACGTTCCAATCGGTCAATATGCCGTACAAGCATTGAAGCGCTATGTAGAAATACGGAAAGACGTCGGACTCCCGACGGAAAGCGCATTATTTTTGAGTCAAAAAGGGAATCGGATGACAACAGACCAAATTCGGTATGTCATGAAGCGTTTGAGAAAAGACAGTGGGGTACATAAGCCGTTGACCCCGCACTCGTTGCGACATAGCTTTGCAACGGACCTATTGGAGCGGGGAGCGGATTTGCGCGCTGTCCAAGAGTTGCTCGGTCACGAGTCCTTGTCGACGACCGGACGCTATACCCACGTATCGACTGAACGATTACGTTCGATTTATCAAGCGACACATCCAAGAAAGTAGGAGGTTACGATATGTTTCATGCAACAACGATTTTTGCAGTTCGACACAATGGCCAATGCGCGATGAGTGGAGATGGCCAAGTCACATTCGGGAATGCCGTCATCATGAAAAACAAAGCGAAGAAAGTCAGACGCTTATACGGCGGGAAAGTCGTTGCCGGTTTTGCAGGCAGTGTAGCCGATGCTTTCACATTGTTTGAAAAGTTTGAATCGAAACTTGAAATGTATAACGGTAACTTACCGCGTGCCGCGGTCGAGCTTGCCAAAGAGTGGCGCGGGGATAAAATCTTGCGGCAACTCGAGGCGCTATTGATTGTGATGGATGCTGACCATTTACTGCTCGTCTCTGGGAATGGAGAAGTGATTGAGCCGGATGACGGGATCCTTGCAATCGGTTCGGGTGGTAATTACGCACTCGCAGCAGGACGTGCACTCGTCCGCCATTCCGCTGAGAAGTCAGCGGAAGAAATCGCACGAGCCGCTCTCGAGATTGCCGGTGAGCTTTGCGTGTATACGAATGATCAAGTCATTGTAGAAACGATCGGAGGCGATGCTGAATGAATCGAGAGTTGACACCAAGACAAATCGTATCGGAACTGGACAAGTTCGTAATCGGTCAGAAGGACGCCAAACGGGCTGTCTCGATTGCATTGCGTAATCGTTATCGCCGTCAGAAATTAAGTGCAGACCTTCGTGATGAAGTCACACCGAAAAACATTTTGATGATCGGACCGACTGGGGTCGGGAAAACCGAAATCGCACGTCGTTTAGCGAAATTAGTCGGGGCACCGTTCGTCAAAGTGGAAGCGACGAAATTTACGGAAGTCGGTTACGTCGGTCGTGACGTCGAGTCGATGGTGCGAGATCTCGTCGAAGCATCTGTTCGTCTCGTGAAAGAAGAGAAGAAAGAAGACGTGAAAGAGCCGGCAGAGCGAGCAGCGACAGAACGATTGCTAGACGCCTTACAAGGAAAAGCGAAAGCCACACCGAGTGCGTCAAACCCGTTTGAGGCGTTGTTCGGTGGGCAGACACAACAGCCTGAATCCACAACGGATACGTCAAAGAATGACCGGGCACAGCTTCGCCGTCTTCTCGAGCTCGGAGAACTAGAAGACCGAGTCATCGAAGTTGAACTAGAAGAAAAGCAAACGATGGATTTGTTCCAAGGGCAAGGAATGGAAGGGTTATCGAACCTTCAAGATATGCTCGGACAAATCGTTCCGAAGAAACGGAAGCAACGGAAATTGACCGTCCGTGAAGCGAGACCGCTCCTCATAGCGGAAGAAGCTGAAAATCTTCTGGATTTGAACGAAGTACATGATGAAGCGGTGCAGCGTAGTGAACAGATGGGCATCATCTTCGTCGATGAAATCGATAAGATTGCAACGAAGTCGCAAGACCATGCTGGTGTCTCTCGTGAAGGCGTGCAGCGCGATATCCTTCCGATTGTCGAAGGGTCAACGGTCGTCACGAAGTACGGACCGGTCAAAACCGATCATGTTCTCTTCATCGCAGCTGGAGCGTTCCATATGGCCAAACCGTCTGATTTGATTCCAGAGTTGCAAGGACGCTTCCCGATTCGTGTCGAATTAAACAGCTTGACGGAAGAGGACTTCGTCAAAATCTTGACAGAACCATCTCAGGCGTTAATCAAACAATATACCGCATTATTGGAATCGGAAGAAATCACCGTCCGATTCACGCATGAAGCGATTGAAGAAATCGCAAAAATTGCGACACATGTCAATCGTGAGACCGATGACATCGGCGCGCGTCGCCTTTATACTATTATGGAGCGCGTGTTAGAAGATCTTTCATTTGAAGCGGCAGATATGCCGCAAACAAGCGTGGAGATCACTCCCGCTTATGTACAAGCTAAAGTTGGGTCGATCGCGGATGACCGAGACCTCAGCCAATATATTTTATAAGATTCTGTATGCACATACAGGGAGGAAATAGACATTATGAATTTACTAGACAAAACTCGCCAATTAAACACGATGCTTCAACAAGAAGCGAGTGCACATGTTGACTTTAAAGAAATGGCGGATAAAATGCGTGAAGTGCTTGAATCTAATACGTTTATCGTGAGCCGTCGTGGTCGCCTACTTGGCTTTGCGATTAAACAACAGATTGAGAACGACCGCATGAAGGCATTTCTCGTTGACCGACAGTTCCCAGAGCCATATGCATCAAACTTGTTCAATGTGAAAGAAACGACAGCGAACATTGATATTGATAGCGAATATACGGCGTTCCCTGTAGAGAACCACGATTTGTTCCTCAACTCGAAGACGACGATTGTCCCAATCATCGGTGGTGGTGAGCGTCTAGGGACGCTCGTGTTAGGTCGATTGGCTAACGAATTCACAGAAGATGACCTCGTCCTCGCAGAATATAGTGCGACGGTCGTAGGAATGGAGATTCTTCGTGAAAAAGCAGCAGAAGCTGAAACGTCAGCCCGTAAAAAAGCTGTCGTTCAAATGGCAATCAATTCACTGTCGTATTCAGAGCTAGAAGCGATCGAACACATTTTCGAAGAGCTTGGCGGAAACGAAGGGTTGTTAGTTGCTTCCAAAATTGCCGACCGTGTGGGAATCACACGTTCTGTCATCGTGAACGCGCTTCGGAAACTAGAAAGTGCGGGCGTCATTGAATCCCGTTCACTAGGAATGAAGGGAACGTATATCAAGATACTAAATGACAATTTCTTGTTTGAACTGCAAAAACTGAAATCAAACTGAAACACAACTTTAGATGTGCATTTACCATTGAAAACACTATAAAAAGGGACTTTGTTCCTAAAAAACCGCTTTCTTAATTGAGAAAGCGGTTTTTTTTAGTGCAAAAGTAATCATTTTCAGGATTTGTCGTTAATTCGACAAAAAGATGCGAAGCCATTTACCTATGTTTTAAAAAATATCTTTCAGAACTGTTACAGATTTGTTTCAATGAAATAGTAGAATTTCCAAATCAGGTATATATCAGTAATGAGTATATGAAAGCGAGTGAACGCCGTGAATTGGATTGGTAGTGACTATCAATTACTCAAGCAAGCCGTCAATCATGCAGTCCTCAATCAAAAAGTGATTAGTCATAATCTTTCGAATATCGATACGCCAAACTTCAAGGCAAAGCAAGCCGTGTTTGAACAGACGCTCCAAAGCGAGATGCGACTGAAACTCCAAGGTGGGCGCCCGAGTGATTCGACGCAGTCTACTGTCGTCGATCGTGCAGGAGGGGCGATGCGAAGTGATGGCAACAACGTCGACTTAGATTATGAGATGAGTGAACTGGCACGTAATCAACTCCAGTATGAGGCGATGATGGAGCAATTAAATCGCAGGCTAGGTGGGTTGAAATCTGTTATCCGAGGAGGTCGTTAATCGATGGGGATGTTTGATAGTTTTAATATTTCAGCTACTGCTTTAACGTCTCAACGTTTGCGGATGGATACCGTATCGGCGAACATTGCCAACGCTCAGACGACTCGAGGGAAACTTGTCGATGGGGAGTGGCAACCGTACACGAGAAAGATGACGGTATTACAGGAAGCACCTTTCCGTAAACAGTTAAATGCCGTCAATGGTGGGGTTCAGGTAGCTCAAATCATTGAGGACGATGCACCGTATAAGCTTGCTTACAATCCAAGTCATCCTGATGCAGACGAGCGGGGATATGTCCAAATGCCAAACGTTGATCTACTTAAAGAAATGGTCGACCTTATGGGTGCGACCCGCTCTTACGAAGCAAACATTGCCGCGATGAACGCATCAAAAGCGATGCTCGTCAAAGCGATGGAGATTGGAAAAGGATAAGGAGTGACGAAGGATGCAAATTAATCCAATTCAATTGATGAGCCCAGAAATCACGCCATCAATGAACAAAACGAACCCATCTCAATTTGGGTCATATTTAAATGAAGCGATGAATGCGTTGAACGAGACACAACAAGCAACGAGTCAAGCCCGTCAAGATTTAGCTGTCGGGAAAGCTGACCTTCATCAAGTCATGATCCAAAGTGAAGAGTCGTCGATTGCGATGCAACTTGCCATCGAGGTGAGGAACAAGGCTGTTGAAGCCTATCAAGAAATGATGCGAATGCAAGTTTAATTGTAGAGGATGACAAGTTGCGATGAATGAACAATTAAAAGAACGATTCAAATCGATGACCGATGGGCTGAAATCGATGCCAAAGAAGCGAAAACTCGTTTGGGGTATTTCCATCGCGGTCATTTTAATCGCGGCACTCTTACTCACTTTCTTCCTTGCACGACCAAATATGGCACCTTTGTACACGAACTTATCCGCACAAGAAGCGGGGGAAGTGACAGAGAAACTGACAGCGGACGGTGTGAAGTCGGAAATTAAAGCGACTTCGAACGGGGTCAGTGTATATGTGCCAAATGAAATGGTCGACCAATTGAAAGTGAGCCTTGCCGCGGCCGGGATTCCAAAATCCGGGTCGATTGACTATAGTTTCTTCAGTGAAAATGCTGGTTTCGGAACAACAGACCGAGAAATGGCGGTCATTGAACGAAGTGCGATGCAGACGGAACTCGAGCGGCTCATTACTCAAATCGAAGGAATCAATCAAGCGAAAGTCATCATCTCGCTTCCTGAGAAGTCAGTCTTTTTAGCGGAAGACCAAGGTGAGCCGACAGCCTCGATCGTGTTAAATATCGGAGCAGGAACGAATCTAGAACCAAACACGGTTAAAGGTCTTTACCATTTGATCAGTAAAAGTGTCCCGAACTTAAAACCTGAGAACATCTCAATCATGGACCAATACTTTACGTATTATGACCTTGATCAAACCGTTGTGGCTGGTGGCTCTTCCACTGATCCGTTGGCACTGAAACGTCAAGTTGAAAAAGACGTCCGTCAACAAATTCAGCAGATGTTATCTGTTCTTCTTGGTGAACGAAGCGTTCTTGTCTCTGTCACAGCAGATATTGATACGACCCAGACGGCCGAAGAACAAAATCTTGTCACGCCTGTCAACGAAGAAAACATGGAAGGCATCGTGACGTCGGCTGAACGGATTGCAGAGGCGTATACAGGCGGTACGGGAACGGCGACAGAAGCGACTGGGACCGGTGAGAATGACACGATCAATTTCCCTGCTGCTACAGGTGACAGCACAGAAGAAAGTGAAAAAAATCACGAAATCATCAACTATGAAGTGAATCGCATTACGAAACAGATTCAAAACGCACCGTACACCATCCGCGACCTTGGGGTGCAATTGATTGTGGAACCACCAGACGGTGCGACGAGTATTGACCCACAGCTTGAAGGTGACCTGGAGACGATGATGTACTCCATCATTCGAACATCACTAGCGAAAACGGATGAAGCCATTACAGATGCGGAGCTTGAACAAAAAGTAGTCGTTGTATCGAGACCGTTCGCTGAAGCAGAAGAGATGGCAACGACAGAGCAGCCTACACCATGGTGGATGTACGCGGCAGCAGCTGGAGCAGTCGTCCTACTTGCCCTGATCTTCTTCGCAATGCGTAGACGCAAACAAGAAGTAGTGGAAGAGACGAACGAGTGGGAAGTTCCTTATGAAGATGAAGTGCCTGACCTAGACCTCGAGGAACGAGGCGAAGGGGCTGTGAAGAAGAAACAGTTAGAAAAATTAGCTGAAAGTAATCCAGAAGAGTTTGCTAAACTGCTTCGTACTTGGATGTCTGAGGAGTGAGTAACGTGAACTACGCCAAACAATCGAATCGAGAAAAAGCAGCAATGCTCATGATCTCATTAGGTCCAGAAGTGGCAGCGAATGTTTATAAACATCTTTCGGAAGAAGAGATGGAACAGTTGACGCTTCAAATCTCAGCGCTCAAAAAGGTGTCTCCAGAAGAAAAAGAGAGCATTCTCGGTGAGTTCCACGAACTTGCGATGGCTCAGAGCTACATTACCCAGGGTGGGATTGGCTTTGCCAAAACAGTTCTTGAAAAAGCGGTCGGCGAAGAAAAAGCGATGGCATTGATTCATCGGTTGACGTCGACTTTACAAGTTCGGCCGTTCGAGTTTGCTCGAAAAGCCGACCCGAAACAGTTGCTGAACTTTATTCAAAACGAACATCCACAGACGATCGCTCTAATTTTAGCTCACTTGGAGCCGGTCAAATCAGGGCAGATCTTATCGGAACTTCCTCCTGAGATTCAATCGGAAGTTGCGAAACGGATTGCGACGATGGACCGACTCAATCCGGATGTTATTCATGAAGTCGAACAAATCCTTGAAAAGAACCTCTCACAGACGGATATGCAAGATTATGCCCAGTCGGGTGGAATCGAGGCGGTCGTCGAAGTGTTGAATGGTGTCGATCGCACGACCGAGCGTACCATTCTTGACGCTCTCGAGATTGAAGATCCTGAACTCGCAGAAGAAATCAAGAAGCGTATGTTTGTCTTCGAAGACATCGTCACACTCGATTCACGCGCGATTCAACGAATCATTCGCGAAGTGGCGAACGACGACCTGTTGCTAGCACTCAAAGTGTCGTCAGAAGAAGTGAAACAAATCATCTTCAAGAACATGTCTCAACGGATGGTCGAAACGTTCAAAGAAGATATGGAATTTATGGGACCTGTTCGATTGCGTGACGTCGAAGAAGCACAGAGCCGAATCGTCGGAATCATTCGTCGTCTAGAGGACGTCGGTGAGATCGTGATCAGTCGAGGTGGAGGAGATGACATCGTTGTCTAATGTAATCAAACGTCAACGCGCGACATCGCATATTCCACAGCGAATCGAATCAAAACGATTGGAAACATCCATTCCTGACCCGGCTGATGGCATCGACCATCATCAAGTCATCGAGTCGCGTTATGAGAAATTAAGACAGGATGAAGAAGCGTTCCAACAGTTTCAACAGACAGAAATCGAGCAACTCGAAAGATTCAAGCTAGAAGCGTATGAACAGGCTCGATTAGAAGGTTATGAAGCGGGTCTACTCCAAGGAAGACAAGATGGATATGCCGAGTTTGAAGACGTCACGACACGCCTGAACTCGGTCTCCACTGAACTCGAACAATTGTTCCAAGAAAAATGGAAACAGGCAGAAGTACAACTCATTGACCTCGCGATTGCAGTAAGTGCGCAAGTGACGACGGACCTTGTCCGAAAAGATGAGGCGTTGTTTGCGGCGATGATTCAAGAACAGATGGCGCAACTCATTGATGCGGAAGCGTTAACGATCTTCGTTCATCCCACTCGCCTTGCTTCGATTCAGCGATTTGAATCGATGTGGCGTGATGAAGAGACACCACCTTTGAAATATCGGGGAGACGGCGCTTTAGATGAAACGTCCGTGCGCATTGAGTCCCCACATCGAGGAAGTGAAATGGATTTATCCTACAGTTTCGAACGAATCCAAGCCAAAATCGAGGAGGTTTTAGCGGATGGCGCTTATTGAGCAGGTCATCAATACGATCAAACAGTCTACGGATGGCGAGTTCACTCGCAAAATCGGTCGAGTTTGTCGGGTCGTAGGATTGATGATCGAGTCAAATGGACCGAGTGCATTTGTCGGGGAGCGATGTTTCATCATGCTACCGTCAAATGAGTCGGTCGAAGCGGAAGTGGTGGGCTTTAATGAAGAGCGTGTCCTTCTTATGCCATACGGTGAAACGACACAGATTGCGCCGGGTTGTTTAGTTAAAGGGACCGGGAAGATGCTCCAAGTCCCCGTAGGTGAGGAACTGATTGGACAAGTACTCGATGGTCTAGGGCGTCCGCTCTCAGGAGAGCGACTGGTAACTGGAAAAAGATATGATGTCCAACGCAAACCTCCTAACCCGTTGAATCGTCCAAGAATTTTAGATGCCTTGTCGACTGGTGTTCGTATGATTGATGGGCTACTGACGGTAGGGAAAGGGCAACGTGTCGGATTGTTTGCCGGTTCTGGGGTCGGGAAGTCCACGTTACTCGGAATGATTGCCAAGCGCTCCTCTGCAGACATTAACGTGATTGCTTTAATTGGGGAACGTGGTCGGGAAGTGAAGGAATTCATCGAAAAAGAGCTCGGTCCAGAAGGAATGGCTCGGTCTGTCGTCATTGTGGCGACAAGCGACCAACCACCGCTCGTGCGATTGAAAGGGGCATACACGGCAACCGCAATCGCTGAATATTTTCGTGACCAAGGTAAAGAAGTGGTGCTTATGATGGACTCGGTGACACGTTTTGCAATGGCTCAACGAGAGATTGGACTTGCGACGGGGGAGCCACCGACATCAAAAGGATATACACCGTCTGTTTTTGCGATGCTCCCGCAATTGTTAGAGCGAAGCGGGACGGCAGCGACTGGATCGATCACAGCATTTTATACGGTCCTCGTCGATGGTGACGATATGAACGAACCGATTGCCGATGCGGTGCGTGGAATATTAGATGGACACTTTGTCATGGACCGCGCGCTTGCGAACCGTGGACAGTTTCCTGCCATCCATGTCTTGAAGTCAATCAGTCGGGTCATGAACCAAATCGCCTCGCCATCACATCGTGAAGCGGCACAAACGTTTCGGAGTTGGCTGGCGACATATATCGATGCCGAGGACTTGATTAACATCGGCGCATATAAAAAAGGGTCGAATCCGTCGATTGACACCGCAATCGAGAAGTATCCATACTTATTGACATTTTTGAAACAATCGATTGAAGAAGACGCCGCATTCCAACAAACGATGACTCATTTGTCACATATCGCGCGAGGTGAATCATGAACAGACTTATTCTAGAACGAATCATGCCAATTGCTGAACATGAGAAAGAAGATGCGGCTTCAGAAGTAAGAGTGCTGAAGACAAAACTCGAAACGGAAATGGAAGCGTTGTATGACCTTCTCCTCATGTATGAGTCATTGATTAAGCATCAAGATGAACAGCAAGGGCATATTGATTTACTCATGTCTCAGTATCGAGAAAAAACGCGTGAGCAAGTGAAGCGTCAAATCGAAACGCAACAGCTCGTCGTCCAACAAGCCCGCAATCGTTATCACGCATCGCAAGAAAGACTGCTTGGGAAAGTAGTGGAAGAAAAGAAATATGTGACGCTACATGAAAAGGTCAGTTTAGAAGAGATGACAGCGGCAAAACTCACAGAGCAACTAATGATGGACGAACTCGCTGTGATTCATCATGGGAAAGGGAAGTAGCATGGCAAAAGAGAACAATAAACGAGGCAAACAAATGATTGTTGCGTTGGTCCTCATTCCAGCAATCTTCATATTAGTAGGCGGAATGGTCGTCATGAATTATGCGATGGATCGTCCACTTCTATCTGTACCATTCCTACCAGTTAGCGAGGACGGAAAGACATCAGAAACGCCTGATTCGTCTGAGGCGAAAGTGAACGTGACGGGCATCGACAGTGACGCCACAAACCGGTTGAAAGCAGCAAACAGTGAGATTGAGAAACTTCGAAATGAAAATGTAGAACTGACAAATGAAGTGAAAGCAAGGCAAGAAGAGATCACCGACCTAATTCGAGAACGTGACCGACTCGTCTCCGAACTTGCAGCAGCCACAACGGAAGAGGAAAATACATCTGACATTTCGAGTGTGTATGAAGAGATGTCTGCCAAACAGGCGGCGGCCATCATGGGAGAACTAGAGAGTCCGCAAGTGGCCGAATTGCTAAAAGAATTATCACCAAAACAACAGGCGGATATTTTAGGGCGGATGAATGCACAACAGGCTGCGGTTGTGACGCAGCTTCTCCAATGAACATGAGAAGGGAGGACCCACATTGAATATTGCGTTACTAACTCAAGCCATTCAAGGTTCAACGACTCGTACCGGAGTAGCGGAAGGCGAATCACAGGGGGCAGGCGGGTTTTTAAGCCTCTTATCCGCCATGCTTGCCCCAATGCAAGGCTCCCGGGAGCAAGCAGGGCTTCCTCAATTTGAAGAAGGCGCATTATCTGAAGAACTGGTCGACCTCGAAAAAGTGGCGCAGGAACTTGAGACATGGTTTCAAAAACCTGAAACTTTGAAATGGCTCAAATCACTTCCGCAAGATGCATATCGGACGTTTATGGATGCATATGTAGGCGTACTCGGGCACTTGTCCATGCCGTCTAGCAATGCTGAGGATGCACCGCTTGTGCTTGCTCAGACAACTGGTTCAAGTAGTGGCATCGTTCAACAGGCAGATCCGTCTGCGAAAAGTCATATGACACATGCTGTCCCGAATCAAGAACTTGGGAAGCAGATCCAAACGATTCAACGGGTGATCGCACAGTTTGATGGACCAGCCGGCAATATGAAGGAAGTTCCCGTTCTACCACAAGTTGAAACCGTGAAAGTGGCGAAAACGCTCCCTCAACCAAGTAACGTGGATTGGTTACCGAAAGGCTTGAACTGGTCACGACCACAAATTGATGTTGAGACGGTCATGTATGCCTCAAAGGGCTCCTTACCTGAAAACTTACAGGCAAGGATTGAGGCGGCACTTCAAAAAGCACCATTTCAAAGTGGAGCGGATGGATCGAAAGTGTTTACGGTACGACTTTATCCAGAACAGCTAGGAGAACTCGTCGTCAAGCTAGAACGGCAGAACGGGGAACTTGTCGTGAAGTTGTTCGCAAGCAATCAAGAGGCGAAGCAACTGATTCAGTCACAAGTCCAGCAGTTGCAGCAAACGCTTATGCCTCATTCCCAAAACGTTCGTGTCGAGGTCAACTTGACACAACAAGCACTCGATGCGAAATCGACGATGCCAGACGGTTCCGAGCAACCGGAACAGGAGCAACCGCACGAACAACCAAAAGGAGGGTCTGAAGATGACGAGCATCCAACCGAAGACGAATGATTTTACATTGCCAGACCAGTCGCTTCCCAAAGCGACGAATCAATATGACAAGGACATGTTTATGAAGTTGCTGCTCGCTCAAATCGCGAACCAGGACCCGATGTCACCGATGGAAGACCGTGAGTTCATCGCTCAGATGGCGCAATTTTCTTCACTAGAACAAATGCAAACGATTTCGAAACAACTCGATTCGGTATTGGTTGACCGTCATATGGCCTCGATTTCTGAATTCAGTAGCATGATTGGTAAAACGATTGACTACAGTTCGGAATCGAGTGAAGAAACGACAAAAGGCTCAGGCCGTGTCGTCTCGATTTCACGATCTGATTTAACTGGATACATGGCCGACCTTGAAGACGGCACATCCGTTAGCGTGTACGATATCACTTCCATCAAATAAGCATAGGGGGAAATTATTATGTTAAGAGCAATGTACTCAGGGATCAGTGGACTGAAGAACTTTCAATCTAAGCTAGACGTCGTCGGGAACAACATCGCCAACGTCAACACGTTCGGTTACAAAAAGGGTCGTGTCACGTTTAAAGACCTCGTCAGTCAACAAGTCGGTAGTGCTTCAGGCGGGAACGGAGCGACGGCCGGAGGAATTAACCCGAAAGAGGTCGGTCTTGGTGGCACGATGGCAACGGTCGATAACGTTTACAACCAAGGAGCGATGCAAAATACGGGACGTGCGTTAGACGTCGGTATCTCCGGTGAGGGCTTCTTCGTCACAATCGTCAACGGACAAGCACAGTACACACGTGCTGGTAACTTTTATACGGACAATAACGGTGACTTGGTAACAGGTGAAGGAACGTACTTATTAGGAACGGGTGCAAAACCTGCTGCTAACCTACCTGCTCCTAACTTGACTGGGAATATTCCTGACGTCGTGGCAGGTTCGACGGCATACGGAAAAATTTCAATTCCGACAGATGCACGTTCATTGTCGATTGGAAAAGACGGTCAAGTCAGTTATGTCGATGCAGCCGGTGCACTTCAGACAGCAGGCTATATTGTGACGGCAAACTTTAGCAACAATGCTGGTTTATCGAAAGTCGGTGCCAACAACTTCTTACAATCTCAAAACTCAGGCGACCCACTCATCGGGGCAGCCGGTGATTTAGGACGAGGTAACCTCGTTTCAGGTGCTCTTGAAATGTCGAACGTCGACCTTTCAGAAGAGTTTACGGAAATGATTGTGGCACAACGTGGTTTCCAGGCGAACACACGAATTATTACAACGTCAGACGAGATCCTTCAAGAACTCGTCAACTTGAAACGCTGATGATTCGCGTCACGGCATTTCGGGGTGAGGAATTCGTGCTCAACGCTTTGCTCATCGAAACGGTGAAAGCAGAACCGGACACGATTATCCAATTGTTTAATGGCAAAACATATCTCGTGAAAGAAACGAAAGATCAAATCATTGAACGAACTGAAGCCTTTTACCGCTCAATCGGTTTAGTCGGAACGATGTTCACAAGAGGTGAAGAAGATGAGTGAAGAAGAGAAGAAAAAGGGTGGCGGCCTGAAGGTTGTCATCATCTTACTAGTCGTCCTACTCGTCATGGGCGGAGCCGGTTTCATGACATATAAATATGTGTTCGGAGATAACGTCACCGCTAAAACGAAACCGGTCACTGCCGAAGAATTGGCGGAACGAAGCTTCACGACCGATGACATGACGACGAACATTCAAGATGAGCGTTTCATCAACGTTCAATTCACAATTGTCACAGATTCTTTGGAAACAAGGGAGAATCTAGAGTTACGTAAATTCCAAGTACACAACGTCATTCTCGGGGACTTGGCTGGAATGACAAAAACACAGTTAGCGACAAAAGAAGATATGCAAAAGTTTGAACAGACACTACGAGAACAACTTAATGGACTGCTTGAAGAAGGTGAAGTCCAACGCGTCTATATGACGAAGAAAATTATTCAGTGAGGTGGCATCATGGGAGAAGTACTGTCTCAACAAGAAATTGATGCCTTACTATCTGCACTAAGCAGTGGGGATGTCGAAGCGGAATCCTTTCTTGCGCAAGAGGAAGAAAAGAAAGTTCGGCAATATGACTTCAAGCGAGCCGTCCGATTTTCAAAAGATCAGATTCGCAGTTTGACTCGAATTCACGAGCACTTCACTCGCATGTTAACGACGTTCTTCTCGGCCCAACTTCGCACATATGTTCAGTTTTCCGTCAACTCGGTCGAACAATTACCTTACGATGAATTCATTCATTCTATTCCGAGTATGACGATGATCAACTTGATTGAAGCGCCACCGTTAAACGGACGATTTATCATCGAGGTCAATCCGAACATTTCTTATGCGATGCTCGATCGTCTACTCGGCGGTCCGGGTGTCGAGATGGACAAAATTGAATCGTTCACAGAAATCGAGATGCGCATTCTGACGCAATTATATAAGCGTGCCTTCTCAACGTATGGAGACGCGTGGGAATCGATTGCGGAAATTAAGGCGGAAATGTCTGCAGTGGAAGTAAATCCGCAGTTTCTACAGCTTGTTTCACCAAACGAGACGGTCGTCCTCATCTCGATCGGGGTGACGATCGGCGAAGTGAGCGGAACGATCAACGTTTGTCTTCCATTCGTGACAATCGAACCGGTCTTGTCGAAGTTGTCGAGTCATTACTGGATGCAGGAGGCGAATCGTCGTAATGCGAGTGAGTCAAGCAAAGAACCACTCAAAGCCCAGTTGATGAACTCGACGGTCGAGGTCGTCTCGTTACTAGGCGAAACGACAATCACGTTTGGTGATCTGTTGCACCTTGAAGTTGGGGACTGTTTGGCACTTGATCAAGTGGCGAAAGAACCTCTATCTATCATGGTAGGGGAGAATAAAGTATTTAAAGGGCAAGTCGGTGTGAGCGGGAAGCGGATGGCGGTTCAGGTGCTTCACCGTGTGAAGGAGGAAGAGCAATGAGTGAAATGCTGTCACAAGATGAAATTGACGCGTTACTACGTGGGACAAGCGACAGTACGCCGACGCCAAAGGCGGAAAAAGAAGAGCACCTAGATTCGATGGAAAGCGATGCTCTTGGGGAAATCGGAAACATTTCGTTTGGAAACTCAGCAACGGCATTGTCGACGTTGCTACAACAAAAAGTAGAAATTACGACACCGGTTGTCAGTGAAGTGAGAATCGAAGAGTTGCGTGAGCGTTATCCGACGCCTCATGTGGCATTACGTGTCGGGTACACGGAAGGGATAAAGGGTGAAAATGTCCTCGTCTTGACTCGCGAAGATGCGGCTATCATCTCTGACCTCATGTTAGGTGGGACGGGAGAGAACGTCGATCCTGAAAGCCTTGATGAGATTCGTTTATCGGCCGTTCAAGAAGCGATGAACCAGATGATGGGTGCTGCCGCGACATCTTTATCGACAGTATTCTCGAAGAAGATTGACATTTCTCCACCACTTGTCGAAGTGTTTGATGCGACGAAAAATCAAACCATTATCGACCGCCTCGAACTTTGGGAGACGATGGTGCTCATTGAGTTCAATCTCAAAGTCGGTACATTGATTGACTCGACAATTGTTCAAATTGCACCAATTCAATTTGGAAAACAGTTGGTCGACGAATTGATGAAAGCGACCGGTGAGGCACAAACGGCAGTGGAGCCTGTAAAAGAACAGCCGAAAGCCGAGGCACCGAAACCTCAACCACAGGCGCAACCACAGGCACAACCACAACCGGAAAAGCAAAAATCGATGCCGGAGGTCGCGGTAAGCCAAGCAGAATTCATGCCGCTCCAATCACCGGCTCCGCAAGAGTCCGTGCCGGCGAACTTAGGATTACTGTATGACGTTCCGTTGAACGTGACCGTCGAACTAGGCAGAACGAAAAAATCTGTCCGGGAAGTACTCGAGCTATCACAAGGTTCAATCATCGAACTCGACAAGCTAGCAGGCGAACCTGTTGATATTTACGTCAACCAACAGCGGATTGCTAGAGGAGAAGTAGTCGTCATTGAAGAAAACTTTGGGGTACGTGTAACAGAAATTATTCAACCGCATGAGCGGATCGGAATCGTTTAAGGAGGAAATTAGAATGAGTGCAAAAGTATTAGTAGTAGACGACGCAGCGTTCATGCGTATGATGATCAAGGATATTTTGACAAAGAACGGATATGACGTAGTAGGTGAGGCAGAAAACGGAGCTGACGCGGTCGTAAAATATCGTGAGCTCACACCGGACCTCGTCACACTTGATATCACGATGCCAGAGATGGACGGACTTGCAGCATTAAAAGAGATTCGTAGTTTCGACTCGAACGCAAAAGTCATCATGTGTTCAGCGATGGGGCAACAAGCGATGGTCATCGATGCGATTCAAGCAGGTGCGAAAGACTTCATCGTCAAACCGTTCAACGCAGAGCGCGTCATCGAAGCGGTTTCTAAAACGGTCGCACAATGAAGAAATGGTGGTTGATTATTCTTCTCGTGGTCGGTCTTTATATTCCGACCACGGTTGAGGCCGCCACCGTAGACCAACAATTCGAGCAAAAACAGACAGAAGAATTGGAAAGTAACGTTCCAACGACAGCGTCAACGATTGGGAATGGCGTGAAAGTCGTGTTGAGTCTCGTAGTCGTGGTCGGCGGTTTCATCGTCTTGATGCGTTGGCTCGGTTCCAAAACACAAGGTGTGAAAGCGACTCAGCATATGAAACATCTCGGAGGAGTCCCACTCGGAAAAGACCGTTCCGTCCAACTCGTGAAGCTTGGAGATCAAGTCTATGTCCTCGGCGTCGGGGAATCGATTCAATTGATTGATCGACTCGATGCGGAAGCGGTGGACGAGGAGCAGTCGGAACCTTTATCACTCCGAACGGCGAATTCGAATGCATTTTTGGATACCTTTAAGAAACAACTTGCTCAACTAGAAGAAGTGAGGAAGAAGTCATGACAACGTTTGAGCAATTAATCAATTTAGAGACACCAGACAGTACATCCACATCGATCAAACTCTTGATTTTACTGACGTTATTGACACTTGCACCATCTTTTTTAATTTTGATGACGTGCTTCACACGTGTCGTCGTCGTCTTATCTTTCATTCGACCGGCGCTCGGTACACAGCAAACACCGCCAAACCAGTTGATTGTCGGATTAGCCTTGTTCATTACATTGTTCGTCATGTCTCCCGTTCTCTCTGATTTGAATGAGAACGCATTAAAACCTTATCTCGATGATCAAATCTCTCAAGATGAAGCGTTTGATGAAGCGAGCGGGACGATGAAAGAATTCATGTCGAAATATACAAGACAAGAAGATTTGCAACTCTTTTTGAAGTATGGGAACTACGAGCAGCCTGAATCACTTGACGACGTACCGCTTCTCGCGCTCGTTCCGGCATATGCGATTAGTGAGTTAAAAACGGCTTTCCAAATCGGATTCATGATTTTCTTGCCATTTTTAATTATCGATATGGTTGTTGCGAGTGTCCTCATGTCGATGGGGATGATGATGTTACCACCGGTCATGATTGCCTTACCGTTTAAATTATTGTTATTTGTATTGGTCGATGGCTGGCACTTGATTGTGGAATCATTGCTTAGAAGTATGTAGGGGGAACGGACATGACACAAGAAATGGTCATTTACTTGGCAACAGAGAGTGTGTGGACATTATTAAAAATTTCAATGCCATTGCTACTCATTTCACTGATTGTCGGTCTCGTGATCTCGATTTTACAGGCCACGACTCAAATTCAAGAACAGACGCTTTCGTTCGTCCCAAAAATCATCTCGGTCTTCATCGGTCTCGTCATCTTCGGACCCTGGATGCTCCAACAAATTGAAGGATTCACGCGACTGATTTTTGAGCTGATGGTCGAGGTTGCGTCGAAATGAATGCGGTCGACTTCATCAGTATGTACGGTCTTACGTTTGCGCGACTTTCTGGCTTCTTTGTCAGTGTCCCACTGTTCTCGACGAGGCAGTTACCGGTTATGCATCGCGTCGGATTCAGCGCGTTTTTAGCGTATTACGCAATGTTCACATTGACCGAGCCAATCGAGATGACGAATGCGTTCGTCCTGCAAGTCGTCTATGAGGTCATGATTGGACTGTTGCTTGGACTATTGATTAACATTCTCTTTTTTGCTCCGCAAATTGCCGGAGGGGTCATCGATCTTCAACTTGGATTGGCGATGGCTTCCGCATATGATCCGATGTTTGGCGGACAGTCTCCGCTCATTGGACGATTTTATTATATTTTTACCTTGTTCATCTTATTGACGAGTAATTTACATTTACTCCTGATTGACGGCATTTATTACAGTTTTCAAATCTATCCACCCGGTCAACCGATGATCAACTTCTCGGAAGCCTCACTCATGATGGCAGTGAAAGTTGTCACGATGACGATGATGGTCGCCTTGCAATTGGCTTTGCCGATGATGGCATCATTACTACTTGTCGATTTGGCACTTGGATTTTTAGCGAAATCGGCGCCACAGTTCAATATCTTTGCAATTGGTTTTTCGTTTAAACTCATTGCTGGATTTGCCGTCATGGTGTTGTTGATGGGATTGACATTGACGGGCATTAGTCAGTTCATTCCGCTATTACAAGAAGTCATGCACGACTTTATGCTCATACTAGGAGATGCCTCATGAAGAAGCCTCTATATCCTTTATCGGTCAATCTACAGTTTTTTGCAGGTGAAAAAACAGAAAAAGCGACACCGCGTAAACGAGAGGACTCACGAAAGAAAGGGCAAGTCGCGAAATCTGCTGATTTGACGGGAGCATTCGCGCTCTTTGCCATGTTTCTCATGCTGTCATTCTTCGGACCATTGATTGGGCAACAACTGCTTTCATTAGTCGGTGATTTACTTAGCCCACAATATTTACTGTTCAATATATCTGAGGGCATGTCAGGAATGGTCCTCGACTTGATGCTTCGAGTCGGACTGATTTTGGCTCCATTCTTCATCGTCGCTGTCGTGTTTGGGATTCTCATCAACTATTTACAAGTTGGAACGTTGTTTTCTTTGGAAGCAATCCAGCCAAAGCTCGAACGGATCGACCCGATCAAAGGGGTAAAACGGATCGTCAGCATGAAAGCGGTCGTCGAATTTTTAAAGTCCTTATTCAAATTTTTGATTATCCTGACAACCGCTGTTGCTGTCCTTTGGCAAAACCAAAAAGAATTGTCCCGGATGGCCGTCGAACAGATTCGAGAATCGATTGTCGCGCTCGCAGGGATCACGATTGAGCTTGGGCTCTGGGTGAGTGTCGCCTTGCTCGCACTCGCATTACTCGACTTTTTTTACCAACGATTTGATTTCGAAAAATCGATTCGAATGTCAAAGCAAGACATTAAGGACGAGTATAAAAACTCGGAGGGTGACCCACTCATCAAATCCAAGATTAAGCAGCAACAACGGGAAATGGCGATGCGACGGATGATGCAAGAAATTCCGAATGCCGACGTCGTCATCACAAACCCGACCCATTACGCGGTCGTCATCCGCTACGATGACACGAAAGATTTTGCGCCGCTCGTTGTCGCAAAAGGGGTCGACCGAGTCGCCTTTCATATTCGAGATGTCGCAAAAGAGCACGATGTGGCGATTGTCGAGAACAAGCCGCTCGCACGTGCGCTCTACGCACAAATCGATATTGGAGAAGTGGTGGACGAATCATTCTACCAAGCAATCGCGGAAGTGCTCGCGTTCGTCTATCAAATGAAGCAACCGTCTTGAGGAGGAGTATGTGTTGGCAGTAAAAGCAAAAGACTTTGCAGTTTTGATTGGTGTCTTGATGATTGTCATCATGCTGATCATCCCGTTACCGGGCTTTTTATTAGACTTTTTAATCATCGTAAATATTTTAATCGCCATCATGATCTTACTTGTGGCGATGAATGCCAGAGAAGCGCTTGACTTCTCCGTATTTCCTTCTCTCTTATTGATCGTGACGTTGTTTCGTCTCGGATTGAACGTATCGACGACCCGCTCGATTCTCTCGAACGGGTATGGAGGGGAAGTCATTGCGACGTTTGGTGACTTCGTCATCGGAGGAAATGTCCTTGTCGGATTCGTTGTTTTCCTGATCCTCGTCATCATTCAGTTCGTCGTCATCACAAAAGGTGCCGAGCGTGTATCTGAGGTATCCGCCCGCTTCACACTCGATGCGATGCCAGGGAAACAGATGGCCATCGATGCTGACTTGAACTCCGGATTGATTGATGACAAGGAAGCGCAGATGCGTCGCCGTAAAATTCAAAGCGAAGCCGACTTTTATGGTTCGATGGATGGGGCATCCAAGTTCGTCAAAGGAGATGCCATCGCCGGGATCATCATCGTGACGATTAACTTGATCTTCGGAATCATTATCGGCGTCGTTCAAATGGGACTACCGGTCGGGGAGGCATTCCAAACGTTCTCGCTTATGACGATCGGGGACGGACTCGTCAGTCAAATCCCGGCACTCTTGATTTCAACGGCGACCGGGATCATCGTGACCCGTGCCGTCTCAGACGGCAATTTAGGGGAGGATGTCATCGACCAGCTCGGTCAAAACCCATCGCTTCTCTATATCGCAGGAGGCATCGTCTTCTTGCTCGGTTTCGTGTCACCTCCACTTATTCCGGTGACGATGATCATCGCAGGTACAGCGTTCTTCGGAGCGTATACGATGCGACGAAACATCCGGCAGGCAACGGAGGAACCGATTATGGAAGAAGAACCTTCGATGGCTCCGACAGAATCTGTCGTCTCGCTCTTACAAATCGATTCGATTGAATTCGAGTTCGGTTACGGCTTGATTCCCCTTGCGGATGAGTCACAAGGCGGTGACTTGTTAGATCGTGTCGTCATGATTCGTCGTCAGCTTGCACTCGAACTCGGTTTTATCTTGCCGACGGTTCGTATTCGCGACCACCTACAACTCTCGCCGAACGCGTATCGCATCAAGGTGAAAGGAAACGTCGTCGCAGAAGGGGAGTTGTTACTCGACCATTACTTGGCGATGAGCCCAGGGATTGAAGACCCAGAAGTATATGGAATTGAAACGACGGAACCGGCATTCGGACTTCCTGCCCTTTGGATTGATGAGGAGACACGGACACGAGCTGAAATGAGTGGGTACACTGTCGTAGACCCACCATCCGTCGTCGCGACACATTTGACCGAAACGCTGAAAAAGCATGCCGCTGATTTACTCGGTCGTGAAGAAACGAAACAACTTGTCGAGCACTTGAAGGAAACTCATCCGGTTCTTGTAGACGATGTGACGCCTTCAGTCCTCTCGATCGGTGAAATTCAAAAAGTACTACGTCACTTATTACAAGAGAACGTATCGATTCGAAACTTGCCTCTCTTGTTCGAGACGATGGCAGACTACGGAAAGGTGACGAAAGATGCAGAAATCCTCGGGGAATATTGTCGCCAAGGATTGTCACGTCAGCTGACCGACCAAGTCAAGCCACCAGAAGGTCCATTGTATGTGGTCACGTTAGGTGGTCAGACGGAACAGACCGTTCAAGATGCCGTACAGAAGACCGAGTTTGGGAACTATTTGGCGCTCGACCCGGAGCAAGCACGTGAGATCATCGAACGTACGGGTGAACAATTGTCGATGTTCGAACGCTACGGTGCATCGGCGGTGATTTTATGTTCACCAACGATTCGATTGTTCGTCCGACAGTTGCTCGAACGATACTATCCAGATGTGCCTGTTTTGGCCTATAACGAGTTACTCAGTTCCGTCGAAGTGAAAAGTATTGGGGTGATTTAAATGCAAATTAAAAAATTTACAGCAAAAACGATGGCTGAGGCGATGACGAAAGTGAAGCAAGAGCTAGGTGATGAAGCGGTCATCCTCAATTCGCGGCAAGTGAAGACCGGATGGTTTGGTTTATTCGCTTCGAAACAAGTGGAAGTCATCGCCGCACTCGAAAAAGAGAAGGCGGTCACGAAGCCAAGGCGAACAGAATCGGTTCGACCAGAGCAGACAACAGCACCTGCACCAACGCCATCACCTCAAGTACCGTCAACACCTCGTATGGTAAGAGGGGCAGCACCAAGGCTGCACTCGTCACTACAGCACATCGACGCGTTACTTTCGACGGAGTCGTTCGCAGAAGAGTCATGGGAAGAGACGTTAAATGAGCTTTACTATACGACGAAGTCTGTGGAAGTAGCCGAACGATTCGTGTATGAGCAAGTTAAATCGACTTTCGTCGAGCCGCCTGAAGCGAAGCGCTATGTCATGCTCGTCGGACCGACGGGTGTCGGAAAAACGACGACGCTTGCCAAACTAGCTGCACATTTCAAATTGACAGAAGGCAAAACGGTCGGGCTGATTACGACAGATACGTATCGAATCGCGGCCATCGAACAGTTGAAGACGTACGCTGAAATTATGAGTATCCCCGTCGAAGTGGCATATGACTTTCATGACTTTAAGCGTGCGAAGCAATTATTTGCGCGAAAAGATATTGTATTGATTGATACGGCAGGTCGAAACTTCCGAGACCCAGCCTACGTGGAACAATTTCACGAACATCATGACTTCACGGAGACGAGTCTATCGCTTGTATTGAGTTTGACTTCCAAAATGAAAGATATGGATATGATTTATTCCCAGTTCGAATCCCTCCCCCTCAGTTCGCTCATCTTCACCAAAGCGGATGAGACGAGTGACATCCACGCGATGTATCGAATGGTAAAAAAGAGCGGCTTGCCTGTCGCATGGATGACAGACGGTCAAGAAGTGCCAGATGATTTGATTCGAGGAGATGCGGAGGCATTGACGAAACGACTGTTTGAGAAAGAAGGTTGGGCCAGATGGACCAAGCAAGGCGTTTAAGAGCAATCAATGATGTCCATCCGACGACCATCGCTTTTGCGAGCGGGAAAGGCGGCGTTGGAAAGACGAACGTTTGCGTCAACACGGCCATTGCCCTTTCGGAGCTCGGAAAACGGGTGTTGATCGTTGACTTTGATATTGGCATGGCCAACGTTCACATCTTGATGAACGCAATGAAGTCGAGAACGATGATCGAGTCCGTAAAAGCTCGTATTCCATTGGCTGCAGCTGTTCAGAAAAATGTGCATGGTGTCGATATATTACATGGAGGGAGTGGACAAGACCAACTCGTCCATCTCTCAGATGATGACATGCAATTTCTCATGCGAGAACTCGAAGTACTGACCGCATATGATTACGTCCTCTTCGATATGGGCGCCGGGGCGACGGACACCTCCCTGCAATTTATTGCGGGGTGTGACGAAATGTTTTTGATTTTAACACCGGAACCGACTTCGCTCATGGACGGGTACGCATATACAAAACTAGTGCATCATCAATATCCCGACTTACCACTCGGCGTCATCGTAAACCGAGCTCAGTCTGGAGAGGAAGCACTGCAATGTTTCGAACGGATGGAAGTCGCATGCAAGCAGTTCTTAAATAAGACGATTCGATTCCTCGGATTTTTACCGGATGACCCTTCAGTCAGAAAGGCAGTCATCGCACAAGTCCCGTTTTATCAATACAATCGAAAAAGTGATATTAGCTGGCGGCTCGAACGAATTTTGACAACGCTTACGGGAACGCCTCCAAAACCACGTCACTTGATGGACCGTTTGATGGGGAACTTACGGAAACAATGGAACCGAGTATAACGACAGGGAGGCAATAAAGATGGACGTGAACGAATACTTAGGGTTGTTTTTAGATGAATCCCAAGAACATATCCAATCGATCAACACACAGTTACTTAAGTTAGAGCAGTCGGGTGGGGCGGATGTCGTTCAAGAGATTTTCCGGTCTGCACATACGTTAAAAGGGATGTCTTCGACGATGGGGTACGAACGCGTCGCCAATTTAACGCATGAGATGGAAAGTGCACTCGACCTCGTTCGTGGTGGTAAAAAAGAAAGCAACCAACTCTTGTTGGACACGATGTTCATCGCTATGGAACAAATGGAAGACATGATCGCCGACATCGAGAACGGGGGACAAGGAGCAAACGTGGATGTTTCTGAAACGGTCGCTGCCTTCCAATCGTTTATCGGTGGAAAAGAGGTCGTGGTCACTGAAGCGAAAGAGTCGAGTACTTTCGAAGTCGACCTTTACACAAACTCGGTCATCGACCAGGCGAAACAAACTGGGTTTGAAGCGTATCAAATCACTGTGAAACTATCAGACGCTGTCGTCTTAAAAGCAGCTCGAGCGTACATGGTGTTTGATCGCCTTCAGGAACTCGGTGAAGTGGTACGGACACATCCGGAGACAGAAGAGATTGAACAAGAGCAATTCGACTTGTCGTTTGACGTCTTGTTCCTCTCACAAGAGACTGCGGAAGTCATCGAACACGCCATCGCCCAAGTATCGGAAGTGGAACGTGTCGAAGTCAATGTGTTCACAGGAGCGCCAGAAAGCGAACCAGAAGTCGCAGTGACAGCTGAAACGGTAGTTCCGGAACCAGTAGTGCAGACAGCTTCAGACCAAGAAGAAAAAGATACGAAAGAACAAGTTGCGGCCCAGGCTCAGGCGAAGACGATTCGCGTCAACTTGGAACGAATTGATCGTCTCATGAACTTGTTTGAAGAATTTATCATCGATCGTGGACGTTTGGAACGACTTGCTGACGAGGTAGGACAACCAGAATTGAATGAAACGGTTGAAAAAATCAAGCGAGGTACAAATGAACTACAATCTCTTGTTTTGACACTTCGCATGATGCCAATCGAGCAAGTGTTCAATCGTTTCCCACGTATGGTGCGTTCAGTCGCAAAAGATATTCATAAGAAAGTTCAATTGAATATTTCAGGTGCCGAGACAGAACTTGATCGGACAGTCATCGATGAGATTGGCGACCCACTTGTTCACTTGATTCGGAATGCAATCGACCATGGAATCGAACGTCCAGAAGTTCGCGTACAAGCTGGAAAGCCGGAACAAGGCATGCTCGCCCTTCGTGCTTATCACGGCGGGAACCGTGTCTTTATCGAAATTGAAGATGATGGCGCAGGGATCAATGTCGACAAAGTTCGTGCTAAAGCGTTGGAGCGTGGTGTCATTTCAGATGAAGAGGCGACCATGATGACTGAGAATGAGTTGGCGATGTTGATCTTTGCCCCAGGGTTCTCGACAGCAGATGTGGTGACGGACCTTTCAGGTCGTGGTGTCGGCCTCGATGTCGTCAAAAATAAAATTGAGTCGCTCGGTGGTGTCGTTTCGTTAGAGACGGTAGCGGGACAAGGGACGAAATTCCAAGTCAGCTTGCCACTCACCCTCTCCATCATCTCGGCCATGCTCGTACAAGTCGGCGAGGAATCGTATGCGATTCCGTTGTCATCGATTCTTGAGACGACCTTACTTGATGAGGCGGACATCTTGACGGCGCATCGTGAGCGTGTGTTTGATTTCCGTGGTCAATTGGTTCCACTCGTCTACTTAAAAGAAATGTTCGGAATCGAATCGGAAACGAAGTCCCAATTCCCGGTCGTCGTCGTTCGAAAAGGTAACAAACTCGTTGGTGTCGTCGTCAACGATTTGATTGGCCAACAAGAAATTGTCATGAAACCGCTCGGTACGTATCTTGAAGGGATTCCTGCTATCTCAGGTGCGACCATTCTCGGTGACGGTCGCGTCGCCCTTATCGTAGATAGTAACGATCTCTTTTAAGGAGGAATATAGATGGAACAGAAATGGGTAGTCTTTTCACTTGAAGAAAATACGTACGGAATCGATGTGCAATCGGTCCGCTCAATCGAGCGACTTCAGCCAATCACACGCGTCCCGAACGCCCCGTCACACGTGAAAGGGGTCATTAATCTTCGAGGTGTCGTCACACCGGTCATCGATCTTCGTTTACGCCTCGGTTATGAAGAAATCGAACCGACGGATGAGACACGTATTTTAATCGCATCATTGAATCAAGGGGACGCGGGCTTTATCGTTGACCGGGCAAATGAAGTTGTCGAGAGTGATGAAGTGCGGATTGAACCGATTCCGGAGTCGAGTCGCGACATGATTTCAGCACACTTGACAGCAATCGCTAAAGGGGAAGACAAGCTCTTCTCGCTTCTCGATGCGAATGCGTTGTTTGAGGAACAATATGCTGAGTGAGTTTGAGCAAGATCTGTTAAAGGAACTGGGAAATATAGGGTCTGGACATGCGGCAACTGCTTTATCCGCCATGTTAGCCAAACCGGTGAACATCACGGTCTCTTCGGCCGAGATGGAGCCAATCTCCTATTTACCAGATCGGGTTGGTGGTCCGGAGCGACATGTCGCTTCGGTGCTACTCGAGTTAGACGGTGAGATTCGTGGTATGATACTTATTTTATTTGCCGTTGAAGACGCCGAACAGATGGTCTCGACACTGATCGGCATGCCGTTTTCATTCCAATCTGGTGATGAACTCGGACAATCGGCCTGGGAAGAAGTCGGGAATATTATGAGCGGTGCGTATGCACGGGCACTTGGTGATTGGTTGCAGACTCCAATCATGATCCAAGTACCGGCAACCGCAATCGATATGGCGGGATCAATCGTCGAGTTTGTCGTCACATCGGTTCAACCTGAGGAAGACGCCGCACTGTATATCGATACGACCTTTATGATTGATCAAAAAGTAAGTGCAGGACATGTGTTGTTCCTACCAACACATGGTTCACTCAAACGCATTCAAGAACGGTTGATTGGTCATGGCTGACGTTTTAAAAATTGGCATCGCCGAATGGAAGCAAACGACGGCACCGAATCGGTTACGGACAGCCGGACTTGGTTCGTGTGTAGGTGTCATCTTATATGACACTCGCCTCCAATTGGCGGCAATGGCGCATGTCATGTTACCCGACTCGACCATTGCGAGGAAGAATCAAGCGATTGAAGTAGGAAAATATGCGGACACAGCCATCGATACGCTCGTCCGTTCTCTTAAACGAGAGGGAGCGACACGGTTACAAGCAAAAATGGCTGGTGGGGCACAAATGTTTCAATTCAAATATGAGAATGAAGCGATGCGAATCGGCGAACGGAACGCCGAGGCGATTCGTCAAGCATTAAAGGTTCATCGGATTCCGCTCGTGGCCGAAGATTGTGGCGGTCATAACGGACGGACGATTGAATTCGATGTTGCGACATCGGTCTTATCGATTCGGACGGTGAGCGTAGGTACGAAAGAACTATAAGGGGGGATCGACATGACGACTCATCTTACACAGTTGTGGGATCGCTGGAATACGGACCGTGATATGGATACAGCAAACGAATTACTAGCACATTACGAGTTTCTCATCCACTACCACGTACAACGGATGATCGTGACGCTTCCAAAGAGCGTCGAACGCGACGAATTGAAAAGTTTGGGTTACATGGGATTGTACGATGCCCTTATGAAATATGATCCAGAGCATAATAATAAATTTGATACGTACGCTGCATTTCGAATTCGAGGAGCCATCATCGATGGGTTGCGAAAAGTAGACTGGTTGCCTCGATCGGTTCGTGAGAAAGTGAAAAAAATCGATCAGGCGGCAGAACAACTTGAACAGTCACTTCATCGCGCTCCGACGAAGAATGAGTTGGCGCTTGCTTGTGATCTTCCTGTTTCAGAAATCGAACGAACGATGGCAGAAGGGTATTTTGCTAATATGTTATCGATCGACGAGACCGTGACGTTACAAGAGGAAGGCAAAGTCATGTCAGTCACGTACTTCGACCCGGACTCCGAAAAACCGGAAGACACACTCCTTCAACGAGAGTTGATTGATGTGCTCGCGACAGAAGTAGACCATCTATCGGAAAAAGAACGGCTCGTCGTATCGTTATTTTATTTTGATGAATTGACATTGACTGAGATTGGGGAAGTGCTCGAATTATCGACTTCCCGCATTTCTCAAATCCATTCAAAAGCGTTGAAGACGTTAAAGCAGGCACTCGGACGGTCGTATTTAGAAGAAAAGACGTCGTAAGGAGATGAACAAGTGTATATTGTATATGTGATCACGGCTTGTTTGGTTGCTTACGGTTTTTTATTCGGATACCGTCAAGTCCAGACGTTACGAGAACGGATCGAACGACTCGAACGGGAGAAGCATGAAACGGAGACGTTGCTTCTCTCGTTCATGGAGTCGATGAACGACCTTGTCACGAAGGAACCGGTAGAGCGTAAAGCGGACGTTCGTCAGGAAGACTCGAT
Organism: Exiguobacterium sp. B2(2022); assembly: GCF_028823655.1. Classification (NCBI taxonomy): domain Bacteria; kingdom Bacillati; phylum Bacillota; class Bacilli; order Caryophanales; genus Exiguobacterium; species Exiguobacterium sp. B2(2022). The sequence continues at coordinate 59,072 of NZ_JAPEHX010000001.1, forward strand.
ACTTGTTGAAGCAAACGTTGAGTCCTTGTCCGATGAGTTGAATGAAGAGAACTCAACAACGTCGGTTGACGTAGACGATGTGTTACTGCGCCACTCGGTTCGAGACGCGGCCCGCATCCTCGGAAAAGGGGAAGGTGAACTCGCGCTATATGCGAAACTTCGTAAAAAGTGAGAGTTGCCGGATTTCGTGACATATGCTATAGTAGTTCTCGGTGTTAAACACATCACACACGTCTCGGGATGATATTCCTCGGTGCCGAAAGGTCGGAATACAACAATGAACGAGGCGGAGGACTTTTTTAAACCACAAGGAGGAAATTTATCATGGCAGTAATTTCAATGAAGCAATTGCTTGAAGCTGGTGTACACTTCGGTCACCAAACACGCCGTTGGAACCCAAAAATGGCGAAATACATCTTCACAGAGCGTAACGGGATCTACATCATCGACCTTCAAAAAACGGTCAAAAAAGTAGACGAAGCTTACAACTTTGTTCGTGAACTCGCGGCAGAAGGCGGAAACGTCCTCTTCGTTGGTACGAAAAAACAAGCTCAAGATACAATCAAAGAAGAAGCAATCCGTTCTGGTATGTTCTTCATTAACGAGCGTTGGTTGGGTGGAACACTCACTAATTTCTCAACAATCAAAAAGCGTATTAACCGCTTGAAGCAACTCGAAAAAATGGAAGAAGACGGCACGTTCGAAGTACTTCCTAAGAAAGAAGTCATCATCTTGAAAAAAGAAATGACTCGTCTTGAGAAGTTCCTCGGCGGAATCAAGGATATGCCTGGTGTGCCTGACGCCCTCTTCATCGTTGACCCACGTAAAGAGCGTATCGCAATCGCGGAAGCTCACAAATTGAACATCCCAATCGTTGCGATTGTCGACACAAACTGTGACCCAGATGAAATCGACTACGTTATCCCAGCGAACGACGATGCAATTCGTGCAGTTAAATTGCTCACTTCGAAAATGGCAGATGCGATCATCGAAGCGAAGCAAGGTGAAGAAGAAGTTGCTGAAGAAGCTGTAGCGACAGAAGCTGAAGCTACAGAAGCTGAGTAATCAGTGAGACAATAGGTGATAAAGGGAAAGCCTTTTATCACCTTTTTTTAGGACAAGTATTCAAAAAGCCTCGTGCTTTTTCTTAAAATTCGTAAGTTTTACAAGGAGGAATTTCCGATGGCAGTTACAGCAGCAATGGTAAAAGAACTTCGTGAAAAAACAGGAGCAGGAATGCTCGATTGCAAAAAAGCACTCGTTGAAACAGACGGTGACATGCAAGCAGCAATTGACTTCCTTCGCGAAAAAGGAATCGCTAAAGCAGCAGCAAAAGGTGATCGTATCGCCGCTGAAGGTTTGACAGCAGTAGCAGTTGAAGGCAACAAAGCTGTGCTCGTCGAAATCAACTCAGAAACAGACTTCGTTGCGAAGAACGAGAAGTTCCAAACACTCGTCAACAACGTAGCAAAAGCAGTACTCGCTTCAGGCGCAACAACTGCAGAAGCAGCACTCGCAGCTGATTACGAAGCAGGCAAAACGCTTGAAACGTACATTCAAGAAGAAGCTTCTACAATCGGAGAGAAAATCTCACTCCGCCGTGTAGCTGTTCTTGAAAAAGCTGACGACGCTGTATTCGGTACGTACCTCCACATGGGTGGTCGCATCGGTTCTGTAGTCGTAATCGACGGCACGTCTGACGAAACAGTTGCAAAAGACGTTGCAATGCACGTTGCAGCAGCACGTCCACTTTACGCGACACGCGATGAAGTATCAGCTGAAGAAATCGACCGTGAGAAGAAAGTCTTGACTGAGCAAGCTCTTAACGAAGGCAAACCTGCTAACATCGTTGAGAAGATGATTGCTGGTCGCATGAACAAGTACTTCGAGGAAATCTGCCTCGTAGACCAAACGTTCGTAAAAGACGGCGACTTCAAAGTTGGTAAGTATGTAGAATCTAAAGGCGGGAAAGTCAACTCATTCGTACGCTTCGAAGTAGGAGAAGGTATGGAGAAACGTGAAGAGAACTTTGCTGAAGAAGTTATGAACCAACTTAAAAAATAATCTGCGTCATCGTATATGATGCATTCAAAATTGGGAACACGTCTTTATAACCTTGAGTTAGTTCGTTAAGGGAGCGTGTTCCCTTTTTTCAAGCAAGAGGAGGCAAAGTTATGGAACCGAAATATAAACGAATTGTGTTAAAATTGAGTGGAGAAGCGCTCGCTGGAGATCAAGGTTATGGGATTGACCCTAACATTGTAAACTCAATCTCAAATCAAATTAAAGAATTGATCGAGATGGGTGTAGAAGTGGCCGTGGTTGTTGGTGCCGGAAACATTTGGCGTGGAAAGACGGGTAGTGAACTTGGAATGGACCGGGCAAACGCAGACTACATGGGAATGCTCGCCACTGTCTTAAACTCACTTGCCCTTCAAGACAGCCTTGAAACGTACGGTGTCCAAACGCGTGTCCAAACATCAATTGAAATGCGACAAGTTGCTGAGCCATACATTCGTCGCCGGGCAATGCGTCACCTTGAAAAAGGTCGCGTCGTCATCTTTGCAGCGGGTACAGGAAACCCATATTTCTCAACGGATACGACAGCTGCGCTTCGCGCTGCTGAAATCGAAGCCGATGTCATTTTAATGGGTAAAAACAATGTGGACGGCGTCTACTCTGCTGATCCGAAATTGGATGCCACTGCAGTGAAATATGAGTCGTTGTCATACCTTGATGTCTTAAAAGACGGGCTTCAAGTCATGGACTCAACGGCAACATCACTTTGTATGGACAATCACATTCCATTGATTGTATTCTCATTGCTTGAAGAAGGTAATATTAAACGTGTCGTACTCGGGGAACATATCGGGACGGTAGTAGGAGGAGTCAATTCATGAGTGTCAAAGAAGTATTGCAAACAGCTGAAGAAAAAATGGAAAAAGCGCACACGTCACTGAAACGTGATTTTGGTACGCTTCGCACTGGCCGTGCCAGCGCATCGATTTTGGATCCTGTTCAAGTTGATTACTATGGTGTTCCGACACCACTCAATCAAGTAGCAAACATCAATACACCAGAAGCGCGCTTGCTCTTGATTCAACCATGGGATAAATCAATGGTTTCAGAAGTAGAAAAAGCGATTCAAAAGGCAGACCTCGGCTTGTCTCCATCTTCTGACGGAACAGTCATCCGTTTGGCGATTCCTGCCTTGACGGAAGAACGTCGTAAAGAATTGGTTAAAATCACGAAGAAATATGCGGAAGAGGCGAAAGTCGCTGTCCGTAACGTTCGCCGTGATGCCAACGAAAACTTGAAAAAACTCGAAAAAGATGGCGAGTTAACAGAAGACGATCTCCGCGGATATGCAGATGACGTTCAAACGTTGACGGATTCGTATATCAAGAAGATTGATGAATCTGCAGCAACGAAAGAAAAAGAAATCATGGAAGTGTAATCACGGAAGTGGTATACCAAAAAGCTGTGTGGGGACCCTTTTTCTGAGAGGGTCCTTCTTTCATACAATCAGGAGGATAACAGAATGTTTAAATGGGTGAATCCTAAAACAAAAATCGAGGCAGAATTAAGTGTTCCTGAGCACGTAGCCATCATCATGGATGGAAATGGACGTTGGGCCAAAAAACGTGGTCTCCCTCGCATCATGGGTCACCGAGAAGGGATGAAGTCAATCCGTGAAGCGGTTCGGACAGCGCAAGAACTCGGGATTCAATCACTGACGCTTTACGCGTTCTCTACGGAGAACTGGACTCGTCCGGAAGAGGAAGTCTCATTCTTGATGAAGTTGCCGAAACAGTTTTTAGAGACCGATTTGAAGGAACTTCATGAACAGAACGTCCAGGTGCTTGTCGCTGGGGACACGACGAAGCTTCCACGCGAGACGCGGGAGGCTGTCGATCAGGCGAGAGAACGGACTGCTACAAATACAGGCTTGAAACTCGTCTTCGCACTCAACTACGGTGGTCGGGATGAGCTCGTCCAAGCGATGCGTAGCATTGCCGAGGATGTACAGTCTGGTATGCTAATGTCAGACGCCGTGGATGATCAGTTAATCGGTGAACGTCTCATGACTCACGTTCAAGATGTGGACCTCATCATACGTACAAGCGGTGAACAACGACTCTCAAACTTTTTACTTTGGCAAAGCGCATATGCTGAACTCCACTTTACAGAGGTATTGTGGCCGGAATTTAAGCGTGAGCATTTTGTAGAAGCGATTGAATCTTACAACGCGCGCACGCGACGTTTTGGTGGGGTGTAACATGAAGACACGAATTATTACAGGACTTTGGGCGGGCGCAATTTTTATTACCGTCATTGCACTCGGTGGTAACGCCTTTGTTTCTTTAATGGGGATTCTCGCCCTCATTGGATTGAGCGAGTTTACGTTGATGCGAAAACATAAACTGTTGGCATTCCCATTTTTAGTGACATCGCTCCTCGTTGCTTTCCCGTTCGTCTTGTTGTTACTGGAAACGCGAATCGTCACGGATGAGATGCCGTTCACGATTGAACAGTGGCTCGTATTAGGGCTTGTGTTATTACTGTTTTGGACGGTTGTCACAAAAAATCGATTCACATATGAAGATGCAGGATTCTATTTTGTATCCGCTGTCTACTTGGTCGTCGGTTTCTCAAGTTTCGCGCTCGTACGTCTATCTGACGATGGGTTGTCAAAAGTGTTGCTCATTTTGTTCATGATTTGGGCGACGGATTCTGGAGCCTATTTCACTGGAAAAGCGTTCGGGAAGGCAAAATTATGGCCCTCAATCAGCCCGAATAAGACGATCGAAGGGGCAATCGGTGGAATTGTATCAGCCATTGTACTCGGTATCATCTTCGTCTGGATCGATCCAATCTTACCAGTATTAGAAGTGATTATTTTAGCCATTGTCGTTGCTGTCGTCGGACAGCTCGGTGATTTGGTACAATCCGCTTATAAACGTCAGTTCGGAGTAAAAGATTCGGGTCATCTCTTACCTGGGCATGGAGGAATCCTTGACCGGTTCGACAGTATGATTGCGGTCTTTACCGTCATTTGGGTGTTTAATCTGCTATAAGAAGGAGTGTCGAGATGAAGCGAATTAGCTTAATTGGGGCGACAGGTTCGATTGGCGTGCAGACATGTGACGTCATCGAACAGCACCCCGACCTGTTTGAATTAGAGGCGTATGCGTTCGGCACGAACGTCGATGTCGCCACGGAATGGATCAATCGACTTAGACCAAAATATGTGTCGGCGACAAGTATCGAAGTACTCGAACAATTGAAGCCGCGCCTTACATATGAACCTCTATATTTCATCGGTCCTGAAGGTCTCAAAGAGTGTGCGACGGCAGAACGCGCGGATATCGTCGTGACAGCAGTCGTGGGAGCGGTCGGTCTCGAGCCGACGCTTGCTGCGATTCAAGCAGGAAAAGATATTGCACTCGCCAACAAAGAAACACTCGTTACGGCAGGGCATCTCGTCAAGGCGGCCGTGAAAGAACATGGGGTTAAACTTTTACCGGTCGATAGCGAGCATTCTGCCATCTATCAATGTTTGAACGGGGAACGAAGAGAAGATGTTTCAAAAATTATTTTAACAGCGTCTGGTGGAAGTTTCCGTGACCGTTCACGGGAAGAACTAGCCGACGTGACGGTTGAAGATGCATTGAATCATCCGAACTGGTCGATGGGGGCGAAGATCACAATCGACTCTGCGACGATGTTTAATAAAGGGCTCGAGGTGATCGAGGCACACTGGCTGTTCGATATCGACTATAATGATATTGAAGTCATCTTGCATCGGGAATCGATTATTCACTCGATGGTCGAATTTAAAGATGCGGCCGTGATGGCACAACTCGGAAACCCGGATATGCGGGGACCGATTCTCTATGCGCTTTCGGAACCGAAGCGGCTTGAAATTGAGGGGAATAAGCGGTTAAACTTGAAAGAAATCGGTAAGCTACATTTTCAAGAGGCTGATTTCAACCGTTATCCGGCACTTCGGTTAGCGTTTGAAGCAGGAAGAATCGGCGGCTCGATGCCGACAGTCCTGAATGCGGCCAATGAAATGGCAGTGGACCTGTTCCTAAATGGTCAGATCACGTTCTTAGAAATTGAACGACTCGTTGAAGAGGCGATGGCTCAACATGAAGTGATTGCCGAACCGACGCTCGAACAAATTCTAGAAGTGGACCAAGCAGTACGTCAACAGATTCAGCAAGGAATTGAAGGTGGGGAATAAATCATGACGACTTTTATCGCCATCGTCCTGATGTTCGGGGTTCTCATTTCTGTACACGAGTGGGGACACCTCGTCATGGCGAAACGGGCAGGCATTCTCTGTCACGAGTTTGCAATCGGATTCGGTCCGAAAATTGTTTCATTCCGCAAAAATGAAACGCTCTATACCATCCGTCTCTTACCAATCGGTGGCTATGTCAAAATGGCTGGGGAAGATTTCGAACCGATTGAAGTACGTGCAGGGCAACACGTTGGACTTCGTTTAACCGAACAAGGCACAGTAGATCGGGTTTATTTTCAGCCGGACACCGCTACGGATGTTCAAGTCGTCGGGACCGTCGATAAATTTGATGCGACGCATGAATTAAAAGTACAGCTCCTCATCGACGAGGAAGTGCGTGTCTATTCGTTAGAACGGGATACACTTCTTGTCGACCAAGGGATGGAAATTCAAATCGCACCGTATGATCGCACGTTCGGTGCCCAATCGGTATGGAAACGGGTCTTGGCGATTGCAGCCGGTCCAGCGATGAATTTCGTGTTAGCGTTCATCTTGCTCATTATCGTGGGTCTCGTTCAAGGAACGCCGACGAACGATGGTCAAATCGGTACCGTTCAACCTGATTCAGCCGCTGATGAGGCAGGGTTGATGAGTGGAGATGAAATTGTTTCGATTGAAGGCGAACCAGTCACGGATTGGCTCGACTTGCGCACGGCTCTAGCTGACCGCGCCGATACGCCAACAGACGTCACGTACGTCCGCGATGGTGAAGAGGCGACCGTCACCGTCACACCACAAGCGGTTGAACAAAATGGCGAAACGGTCGGGATTCTAGGTGTCACGAACGCATTAGAGCGTTCACCGGTCAAAGCCGTGACGACAGGTGCTGAGACGACGTGGACGATGTCCACCCTCATCTTCTCAGCCGTCGGTGATTTGGTGACAGGACAAGTTGGTGTCGATCAATTGGCAGGACCTGTAGGAATCGTACGGATGACAGACGAAGTGGCAGCGAGCGGTTTGATTATGCTGTTGAACTGGACAGCGCTCCTTTCTGTCAACCTTGCGATCTTCAACTTGCTCCCACTTCCGGCTTTGGATGGAGGACGATTGATCTTCCTCTTATTCGAAGCGGTGCGAGGGCGTCCGATTGATCCGAAAAAGGAAGGATTCGTCCACTTTATCGGGTTTGCCTTATTGATGATCTTAATGTTGATTGTCACTTGGAACGACATTCAATCATTCTTTAAATAAGCTGTTTGTAGAGAAGGGAAACGTTGAACTGTATGAAACAATCTAGATTGCTCATGCCTACATTGAGAGAAGTACCGGCTGACGCGGAAGCGGTCAGCCACCAACTTCTCGTCCGTGGAGGATTCATCCGTCAAAATGCGGCAGGAATCTATTCTTATCTTCCACTCGGACATAAAGTGTTACACAACATCCAAACAATCATCCGTGAAGAGATGAATCGTGCGGGTGCACAAGAGTTATTGATGCCGGCCATCCAACCGGCAGAACTTTGGGAAGAGACAGGACGTTGGGGCATTTATGGTCCTGAGTTGATGCGCTTGACTGACCGCCATGACCGTCGCTTCGCACTCGGTGCGACACACGAAGAATTGATCACATCAATCGTCCGAGACGAGCTCAACTCGTATAAAAAACTTCCGATGAACTTGTATCAGATTCAAACGAAGTATCGCGATGAACGTCGTCCGCGCTTTGGATTGCTTCGAGGACGTGAGTTCTTGATGAAGGATGCATACTCATTCCACGCGACACAAGAAGACTTAGACGAAGAATATACAAACATGTATAACGCGTACTCACGCATCTTTGACCGCACAGGTCTTAAGTATCGTCCGGTCGTCGCAGACTCTGGAGCAATCGGCGGGAAAGATACGCACGAATTCCAAGCGCTCGCTGATATCGGTGAAGACACGATTGTTTATACCGATTCATCGAACTATGCGGCGAACATTGAAATGGCAGAAACACTCGACCGTTATGAGATGCAACAAGCTGACGTACGTCCTCTCGAAAAAGTGGACACGGAAGAAAATCGCACGATTGAAGATGTGGCAAAATTCTTGAACGTCGATCCAAAGACGACCATCAAATCTGTCCTATTCAATGTGGATGGAGAGACGGTGATGGCAATCGTCCGTGGCGACCACGAAGCGAACGAGGTCAAAGTGAAGAACGCACTCGGTGGACTCGATATTCAACTCGAAGATGAGGCAAGAATCGTCGAGTTGTTCAAGTGTGCACCAGGTACGCTCGGACCAATCCATGCGCCAGTTAAAGTCGTTGCCGACTATGCGGTCAAGTATCTCGTGGACGCTGTTTGTGGAGCGAACGAAGCAAACACGCACTACACAGGCGTAAATGCTGAGCGTGACTTAGGAGAATTGACTTATCATGATTTACGTTTCGTCGTCGAAGGCGATTTAGCACCTGACGAGTCGGGTCCTGTTCGTTTCGCTCGCGGAATCGAAGTCGGACAAGTCTTCAAACTTGGGACACGTTATTCAGAGGCGATGGGAGCGACATTCTTAAACGAAGAAGGTCGTGCTGAACCACTCATCATGGGTTGCTATGGAATCGGTGTGTCACGGACACTTTCTGCCATCGTCGAACAACATCATGACGATCGTGGAATCATCTGGCCACGAAACGTGGCGCCGTTCGATCTTCATTTGATTGCAATCAACACGAAAGATGAGGCGCAAGTTGAACTTGCAAATCGTCTTTATGAAGAGCTCGGCCAAACGTACGATGTCTTGTTCGATGATCGAAAAGAACGAGCGGGCGTCAAATTTGCCGATGCAGACTTGATCGGTCTTCCGATTCGCGTCAACGTCGGGAAAAAAGCCGGTGAAGGAATCGTTGAAGTAAAAGTACGTGCCACAGGCGAAGTGATTGAAACTTCAATCGACGAATTGAAACAAGTCATCACTTCAAAATTTAGCGAAGTTCATTAATTAATGGATGAAGGTGACAGCGTAAGCGGTCACCTTCATTTGTCGAATTGGCATAAAGGGGGAAAGACGGACCCGTGGAAGCAAATCAAAAGATGCAACTATTATTAAGTGATCTTGGGATCACGACTGAGACAGACTTGTTCGACGAAGCGGAACTCTCACGACTCGTCGTCAATAAAAAACGACGCACGTGGACGTTTTATTTTACATTTCCTACAGTCTTACCGTACGAGGTCCATCAATTGTTCATGAGTCGGTTAGAAAATCGGTACGCGACGTTCGCTGATGAAGTGTACGCGCGGTTCTCGACAGCAAAAGGTGGGAGCGAGCAGGACTATATCGACTACTGGCCACGAATCGTTAGTGAATTGAGTCAAGTGTCCGGAGCGATGCGAAGCTATTTCGGATCGGTCTCACCGCGATTTGAACAGAATAAATTGTTGATCCCGGTACGCTCTGGACCTGAGGCGAGCTATGTGGACAAAGAGCTCTGTCAAGAAGTCCAAGCGCTCTATAGCGCTTATGGGTTCACGAAAAAACCGTGTCAGGCACACTTTTCTGAAGACGCCGAAGCCAGTCAGGCTTTACGTGAACAAGTGGTACAAGAAGATATCGAGCAAGCGAAAATGGCGCTTGCGGCACAATTCGCTAAAGCGACGGAAACGAATGACGAGCCAATCACAGAGATTCGGATGGGTGCGCTCATTAAAGATGAGATTGTCCCAATCAAGACGATCATCGAAGAAGAGCGCCGCGTCGCGATTCGTGGTCTCGTCTTCTCTGCGGAGCGAAAAGAGCTGAAGAGTGGGAAAAAGCTATTCACTTTCAAAATGACCGACTACACCGATTCGCTCATCGTGAAAGTGTTTGCGCGCGATGACGATGACGATCGGATGCTCAGTGCCGTCAAGAAGGGCATGTGGATTCAAACGGCAGGACGAGTCGAGGATGATTCGTTCATGCGTGAACTATGCATGATGGCGTCGCAACTCCAAGAAGTGAAAGTCGAGCCACCCCGAGATGAGTGGGAAGGTGAGAAACGGGTCGAACTCCACGCACATACACAGATGAGTCAAATGGACGCAGTCACGAACGTGTCCGCTCTCGTCGCGCGTGCCGCTAAGTGGGGACATCGTGCGATTGCCATCACCGACCATGCTGGTGTCCAAGCGTTCCCGGAAGCGTATTATGCCGGGAAGAAAAACGACATCAAAGTGTTGTACGGAGTCGAGGCGAACGTCGTCAATGATGGCGTCCCGGTCGCATATCATCCAAGTGATGTGTCATTAGATGATGCAACATACGTCGTCTTTGACGTCGAGACGACGGGACTTTCTGCCGTCTACAATAAAATCATCGAGCTCGCAGGTGTCAAAATCAAGGACGGAGAGATTATCGACCGCTTTGAGGCGTTCGCTGACCCGAAACATGCGTTGTCGGCGACGACAATCGAGTTGACGGGAATCACGGATGACATGGTGCAAGGACAACCTGACCCAGAAGTCATCACGAAACAGTTCGTCGAATGGTGTGGTGACAGTATCCTCGTCGCCCATAACGCATCGTTCGACATGGGCTTCCTCGAGGCGACACTTCGGAGCGGAGGTCATGAACCGGATGATTATCCGGTCATCGATACACTCGAGCTGGCTCGTACGTTGATGCCGACCTTGAAGAATCACCGACTAAACACGCTTGCGAAGCGATTCGATATCGAATTGACTCAGCATCACCGTGCGATTTATGACGCGGAAGCGACAGCGTATTTATTGATGAAACTTCTCGACCTCGCCAAACAGATGTTTGAGATGACGACGCATCGCTCGTTGAACGCCAAAGTCGGGAGTGACGTGTCGAAGATTCGTCCGTTCCATGCGACGATTTATGCGAAAAATAAAAAGCCGGGACTTCGTCACCTATATGAACTCATTTCACTCTCTCATATCGATTATTTGTATCGGATGGCACGGATGCCGCGGTCAGAGCTCGTGAAGCGTCGTGAAGGACTATTGATTGGTTCGGCTTGTGACAATGGTGAGATTTTTGACGCTGCTTTGAACAAGTCGGATGATGAGCTCGAGAAGATGATGTCGTTTTCTATCACCATTTGATTGATAAAGAGATTGTCGCGAATGAGATGGAGCTCCGTGAGATCATCAAACGAATCATCCGTGTCGCGGAGAAAGCCGAGTTGCCGGTATGTGCGACAGGAAATGTGCACTATCTGGACCGGTCCGACCGTTCGTATCGTGAGATCTTGATTCGTACCCAAGGTGGGGCGAACTTCATCAATACACGTAAAGAGTTGCCACATGCCCACTTCCGGACGACAAAGGAAATGATGGAAGAATTCAAGTTTCTAGGTGACGACTTGGCACGTGAAATCGTCATCACGAACCCGAATGCGATTGCCGATCAAATCGAATCAATCCAAATCATCCCGGATGACTTATATACGCCCAAAATTGAAGGCGCGGATGACGAGGTTCGGAATATGAGCTACGATATGGCCCGTTCGATTTATGGAGATGAGCTTCCTGAGATCGTTGAGGCACGTCTAGAAAAAGAATTGAAATCGATCATCGGCCATGGATTCGCGGTCATCTACTTGATCTCACATAAACTCGTTAAGAAATCTCTAGACGATGGGTACTTGGTCGGGTCGCGTGGGTCGGTCGGGTCGAGTCTCGTCGCTACGATGACAGAGATCACCGAGGTCAACCCGCTACCGCCGCACTACGTCTGTCCAAACTGTCAACATTCGCACTTCTTCAACGACGGGTCTGTCGGTTCGGGATATGACTTACCGGACAAAGAGTGTCCGGAATGTGGCACATGGTATACAAAAGATGGACATGATATTCCGTTCGAAACGTTCCTTGGATTCAAAGGGGACAAAGTACCAGATATCGATTTGAACTTCTCGGGTGAATATCAACCACATGCCCACGCTTATACAAAGGTATTGTTCGGAGAAGAATATGTATATCGTGCCGGTACGATCGGAACGATTGCCGATAAGACGGCATATGGGTACGTGAAAGGATATGCGACCGAGAACGACAAGATTTATCGAAACGCGGAGGTCGATCGTCTCGTCTCCGGGGTCACCGGCGTGAAACGGACGACGGGGCAGCACCCGGGTGGAATCATCGTTGTCCCTGACTATATGGACATCGCGGACATCTCACCGATTCAATATCCCGCGGATGACAATTCGTCTGAATGGAAGACGACACACTTCGACTTCCATTCCATCCATGACAACTTATTGAAGCTCGATATTCTCGGGCACGATGACCCGACCGTCATTCGGATGCTCCAAGACTTATCCGGGATCGATCCGAAAACGATTCCGACAGATGATCCGACCGTCATGAAAATTTTCTCCTCGCCAGAAGTACTCGGAGTGACACCGGAACAGATTGAGTCGAAAACCGGCACACTCGGGATTCCTGAGTTTGGGACGAAGTTCGTCCGTCAGATGCTTGAAGAGACGAAACCGTCCACGTTCTCGGAGCTCGTTCAGATTTCAGGTCTGTCTCACGGGACGGATGTGTGGCTTGGAAACGCGAACGAACTGATTTATAACGGGACGTGTGAACTGAAAGACGTTATCGGTTGTCGTGATGACATCATGGTCTACTTGATTTACGCAGGGCTCGAACCATCGTTCGCCTTCAAAATCATGGAGTCCGTCCGTAAAGGAAAAGGTCTCACAGACGAGATGGAGTCAGAGATGCGAGAGAACGACGTGCCGGAATGGTATATTTCTTCTTGTAAGAAGATCAAATACATGTTCCCGAAAGCGCACGCGACGGCATACGTCTTGATGGCCGTCCGGATCGCGTATTTCAAAGTGCATCATCCTATCCTGTACTATGCGACCTACTTCACCGTGCGCGCCGGAGACTTTGACTTATCTGCAATGATCAAAGGCCCTCAAGCCGTCCGTAAAGCGATGTCGGATATTCGGGAAAAAGGCTTCGATGCGACAGCGAAAGATAAAGGACTGCATACGGTCCTCGAACTTGCCCTTGAGATGCTTGAGCGGGGCATGAAGTTCCAAAACATCGACTTGTATCGTTCAAGCGCGACAGAGTTCTTGATTGAGGACAATACGTTGATTCCTCCATTCAATGCGGTCGATGGGCTCGGGACGAATGCGGCAAAAGCGATTGTCGAAGCGAGGGAGGAAGGACAGTTCCTTTCGAAAGAAGATTTACGCAAACGAGCGAAGTTGTCGAAAACGGTCATCGAGACACTTGATACGATGAAATGTCTTGAAGGCTTGCCTGATGAGAACCAACTCTCATTCTTTGATTTTGGGGTGTAAGTTGCGATTTGTCGGGAAAATATGATATATTGGTATCGAACAAAGTTGGATACTACGACGGAAAGGAGTAGGGAACCCTACTCCTTTCTTGTATGTAAAAGCCAGAAGGAGGGATGAGAGTGTCCAAAATAACAGAAGTCGTTGAATCGATTGCGTTGCCAATCGTCGAACGAGAAAACATGGAATTGGTCGATGTGGAATTCGTAAAAGAAGGTCCAGACTGGTTCTTGCGCGTTTATATCGATAAACCAGGGGGCGTCGATTTAGACGATTGCGTCAATATCAATGAACAACTCTCGGAAAAACTGAACGAAACCGATCCGATTGAACAGGCTTATTATCTTGATGTCTCGAGTCCTGGTGCGGAGCGTCCGCTGAAAAAGCCGAGTGATTTCGAACGTGCTGTAGGCAAAAACGTCTACATGAAAACGTTCGCTCCGATCGATGGTGCCAAAGAGTTTGAAGGAATTTTGACGGCATATGATGGGGAAACGGTCGTGATCGAGACACGCATCAAGACGAGAAAAAAAGCGGTATCGCTACCGGTAGACAAAATTGCACAAGCCCGCTTAGCGGTCACGTTTAGTTAAGGAGAGGGAAGAAGATGGGTCCACAATTACTCACTACAATCGATCAGATTGCCAAAGAAAAAGGAATTGACAAAAATATTATTATCGACGCTCTCGAACAAGCGCTCATTTCTGCATATCGCCGAAACGTCGCGAACCCGAACGAGCATGTGAAAGTCGAATTCGACCAGGTGACAGGAGACATTCGTGTCTACGCACTTTTAGAAGTCGTCGAACGTCTCACACAACCAGACCAACAGCTCTCGCTTGAGGAAGCACATGAAATCGACCCGAACTATGAGCTCGGTGATTTCCATAAAGAAGAAGTCACACCAAGTGATTTCGGACGTGTCGCAGCGATGACGGCGAAACAAGTCGTGACGCAGAAGATGCGTGAAGCGGAGCGTGAACGCATCTACAACCACTTCGCAGATAAAGAAGACGAGATCATGACAGGGATTGTGGAGCGTTTTGACCCGCGCAACTTGTATATCGGTCTTGAGAACAATATCGAAGCAGTCCTCACTCCGAACGAACAAATGCCGAACGAGTCGTATCAGATTCACGACCGAATCAAGGTATACGTGACGAAAGTTGATTCGACGACAAAAGGTTCAGGTGCTGCGATTCAAGTGTCGCGTACGCATCCGGGACTTTTGCGCCGTTTGTTCGAGCTTGAAGTACCTGAGATTTCAAACGGAACAGTCGATGTCATGTCTGTATCGCGTGAAGCAGGTGACCGTTCGAAAATTGCTGTGCACTCGGATATCGTTGACCCGGTCGGCGCATGTGTTGGACCGAAAGGACAACGTGTCCAAACAATCGTCGACGAGTTAAACGGTGAGAAAATCGATATCGTTCGCTGGTCTGAAGACCCGAAAGAGTTCGTTCGAAACGCACTCAGCCCGGCGCAAGTCGTTGCCGTCTATGTCAATGAGCCTGCGAAGTCGACGACAGTCGTCGTACCGGACTACCAATTGTCACTCGCGATTGGAAAACGTGGTCAAAACGCTCGTCTCGCAGCGAAATTGACTGGTTGGAAAATCGACATTAAGAGCGAGACAGATGCGGAAGCACTCGATTTGTTCGATACGTTCGCTGAAAAAGTTGAATCAGAACCAGAAATTGTTCAAAATGAAGTTGAACAAGACTTATCAGATGCTTCAGTTGAAACAGCTGTGGTGAAAGAAGAGGAATGACCATGAAGCAAAAGAAACTTCCTTTGCGTAAGTGTGTGGTCACACAAGAAATGCTCCCAAAGAAAGAATTGATTCGTGTCGTTCGAACGCCTGAAGGTGACGTGGTCATCGATCAGACGGGTAAAGTGAACGGTCGCGGTGCCTACTTATCAAAAGATATCGATGTTGTTCGTCAAGCAGAGAAAAAACGGACGCTCGATCATCATTTGAAAGTGAAAACGAGCGATGACTTGTATGAGCAGTTGAAAGCTGCCGCAGGTGACGAATCATGAGTCAGTGGGAATCATTGTTAGGCCTTGCCGCTCGAGCAAGGAAAGTAACGATGGGAGAAGAGTTTGTATTAAAGGATGTGCGAGCGGGTCGTGCCAAGCTGGTTATTCTAGCCGGAGATGCAGGTGCCTCGACGAAAAAACGAGTCACCGACAAGTGTGCATCTTATCAAGTGCCGCTGATTGAAGTGAGCGATCGCTATACAATCGGTGCTGCACTCGGTAAAGATATGCGTGTCGTCGTATCGGTGACAGAATCCGGATTTGCGAACAAGCTTAAGCAACTTCTCTCTTAACTATTAACGGAGGTGGATGCTTTGGGAAAACGCGTCTATGAATTTGCAAAAGAACAGAATGTAACGAGTAAGCAAGTCATTACTCAACTAGAAAAATTGAACAAACCGGTGAAAAACCACATGGCC
The DNA here is from genome assembly GCF_028823655.1 of Exiguobacterium sp. B2(2022). Taxonomy (NCBI): domain Bacteria; kingdom Bacillati; phylum Bacillota; class Bacilli; order Caryophanales; genus Exiguobacterium; species Exiguobacterium sp. B2(2022). Next base: position 75,104 of record NZ_JAPEHX010000001.1, read on the forward strand.
GTCCTCGATGATGAGACAGTCAAACAGTTGGACCGTGTGTTCAATCCAGAAAAATATCGTGCTGAGAAGCAAGCTGAAGCGAAAGCGACTTCAACTTCGAACGAGCCGAAACAAGAGAAAAAAGAACAGTCACGTCCGCAAACGACGCAACAAAACCGTGGCGGTCAAAACAACCGCGGTGGTCAAAATCGTAACGACAACCGCAACAACGATCCACGCAATAAAAAACGTGGAAAAGGGAAAGGTAAAGGCAAGCCGGTAAAAGCGGCTGTGCCACAAGAAGCCGATCCAAATTCGAAGACAAGTCAGCGTAAAGCGGCTCGTCTCGCTCAAGAAGCAGAGATGGGGAACGTCATCAAGTATGAGGATGTGCTCAGTGTCTCTGACCTCGCAGAGAAAATGAACAAAAAACCAAACGAAATCATCATGAAGTTGATGGGTCTTGGTGTGATGGCGACAATCAACCAGACACTCGATGACGAAACAATCGAGTTGCTCGCTTCAGAGTTTGGTTTTGAAGTAGAAAAGGAAGTCGTCGTCGATGAGACAGACTTCGAAACAGTTGAGATTGACTTCTCACAATATGATCTTGAAGAGCGCCCAGCGGTCGTTACAATCATGGGTCACGTCGACCACGGTAAAACGACACTCCTTGACTCGATTCGTAACACGAAAGTCGTTGCAGGAGAAGCGGGTGGGATCACGCAGCATATCGGTGCGTACCAAGTGTCTGTAAACGACAAGAAAATCACATTCCTCGATACGCCAGGTCACGCGGCGTTCACAACGATGCGTGCACGTGGTGCGGAAGTGACAGATATCGCCATCATCGTCGTTGCGGCTGACGATGGCGTCATGCCACAAACAGAGGAAGCGATCTCGCACGCGAAAGCAGCGAACGTTCCAATCATCGTTGCGGTCAACAAAATGGACAAAGAAGGGGCAAACCCTGACCGTGTCAAACAAGAGTTGACAGAGTTCGGTCTCATTCCGGAAGAGTGGGGCGGCGAAACGATTTTCGTTCCGATCTCTGCGATTAAAGGTGAAGGAATCGATGAGTTGCTCGAGATGATTCTTCTCGTATCTGAAGTCGAAGAATACAAGTCGACGCCAGACATGCCAGCTCGTGGATCAGTCATCGAAGCAAAACTCGACAAAGGTCGTGGACCTGTTGCAACGCTTCTCGTTCAACACGGTACGCTTCGTATCGGTGACCCAATCGTTGTCGGTAGCACGTTCGGTCGCGTCCGTGCAATGGTCAACGACATCGGTCGTCGTGTGAAACAAGTCGGTCCATCTACACCGATTGAAATCACAGGTTTGAACGATGTCCCACAAGCCGGTGATCAGTTCATCGTGTTTGAAGATGAGAAGAAAGCACGTGCAATCGGGGAAAAACGTTACCAACGTTATCTCGAGTCACAACGCCGTGAATCAGCGAAAGTCAGCCTTGACGATTTGTTCAGCCGTATTCAAGAAGGTGAAGTGAAAGACTTGAACGTCATCATTAAAGCAGACGTACAAGGTTCAGCTGAAGCATTGGCTGGTTCACTTCGCAAGATTGATGTCGAAGGCGTCAAAGTTAACATCGTTCACCAAGGTGTCGGTGCCATCACAGAAGGTGACGTCATTCTCGCATCAGCTGCGAACGCCGTCATCATCGGTTTCAACGTACGTCCTGACGGTAACGCCCGTTCGATGGCTGAACAGGAAAATGTTGAGATGCGTCTCCACCGCATCATCTACAACGCGATCGAAGAAATCGAGAGCGCGATGAAAGGGATGCTTGACCCTGAGTTCGTCGAAGAAATCACTGGTCAAGTCGAAGTCCGTGACGTCTTCAAAGTATCGAAAGTCGGTACGATTGCAGGTTGTTATGTGACTGAAGGTAAAATCACACGTGACGCTGGTGTCCGTGTCATTCGTAACGGAATCGTCGTATATGAAGGCAAGCTCGATACGCTTCGCCGCTTCAAAGATGACGTAAAAGAAGTTGCGACTGGTTATGAGTGTGGGATTAAAGTAGAGAAATTTGATGACATCAAAGTAGAAGATGTTATTGAAGCGTTCGTCATGAAAGAAGTCGAACGGAAATAATGTGAGGAGGGATCACGTATGAAAATTCGTGCCCAACGTGTTGCCGAGCAAATGCGTAAAGAGATTACAGATGTCTTGTTACGGGAAGTGAGTGACCCACGTACAAAGAACGCTACAATTACGAGCGTTGATGTGACAGGGGACTTACAACAAGCAACGGTCTACTATACGGTGCTCGGTGATGAGGAAGATGTGAAAGCAGAAACGCAAGCAGGTCTCGACAAAGCGAAAGGATTTATCCGTCGCGAAATCGGGAACCGCATCCGTCTTCGTAAAACACCAGAAATCTCGTTTGAATACGATTCTTCGGTCGCATATGGTAGCCATATCGATTCATTGATTCGTGATTTGAACAAAGACCAATAATTTGAAAGGGGAGACATCGTTCTCCCTTTTTTGTATGGAGGGATGAAGTTGGAACCGAACGGAGTGCTTGTACTCGATAAGGACCGAGGCATGACGAGTCATGACTGCGTGTTCAAGTTACGAAAGTTGTTTCAAACGAAAAAAGTGGGTCATACGGGCACGCTTGACCCGGAAGTGACAGGCGTATTACCAATCTGTTTAGGACGTGCCACAAAGTTATCTCGTTTTATCACGGATGAGGGCAAGCGTTACGTGGCCGAGGTGACAATCGGGACGGCCACTATGACCGAGGACGCTCATGGCGAGGTCGTAGAACAGAAGACAGTCACACCGAATGAGTTGGACGAGTCACAGATTGATGAAGCGATGCAGCAATTGATCGGAACGATTGAACAGATTCCACCTTATTATTCAGCGGTCAAGGTCAATGGGAAGAAACTGTATGAGTACGCCCGCAAAGGTCAAACCGTGGAACGCCCCCGTCGGATGGTCGAGATTCACCGTCTGGAGCGGACGAGCGAGTTAACGTTTGAAGAAGGAGTATGTCGTTTCCAAATGGAAATCGATTGCGGAAAAGGGACGTACATTCGTACGCTCGCCGTACAAATCGGGGAGAAACTCGGTTACCCTGCTCATATGAGCGAGCTGAGACGCACGAGTTCCGGCTCATTCGAAGAAGCGAACGCTGTATCCCTCGAACAGTTACAGGCATTAGAGACGGTCGAAGAACGATTGGCGCATGTCATCCCACTCGAAGAGGTCATCAAACGTTGGCCAGCCATCACGATTCCAAAGAATCGAGAACGGTATATTCGGAATGGTGGCAAGCTGAACGGCGTTTCGCTCGAATTTGAGTTATTTACTGTCTATAATGAAGAAGGAATCCCTCTTGCTTTATATCGAAGACAAGATGGAACGACAGACGCTACAGTCGAGGTCATGCTGGCCATCGACTAAGGGGGAAATTGACAGTATGGAAACAAGACATCTCACCTATCCAGAAACGCCTGACCTGTATCCATCGGTCATGGTACTCGGTTTTTTTGACGGTGTTCATAAAGGGCATCAAGCCGTGATCAATCATGCGAAGCGTGTTGCGGCGGAGCATAACCTTCCGGTGACGGTCGTCACGTTCGACCCACACCCGAAACAAGTACTCTCAAACAAACCCGACGCGGTCCGTTATATCACACCGCTATCCCGAAAATTGAAACGAATCGAAGCGCTCGGGGTCGAGCGATGTCTCGTCTTGACCTTTACGAAAGAGTTGGCTGGATTATCTCCTCAACAGTTTGTCGACGATTATTTGATTGCTGCTGGAGCCGTACACGTGACGGCAGGATTTGATTACTCGTACGGCAAGTTCGGTGAAGGGACGATGGAGACACTCCCATACCATTCTCGCGATCAGTTCACGACGTCCATTGTTACAGAACAGACGATGGATGGAGAGAAGGTTTCATCGACGCGAATTCGTAAATTATTGGCTGAAGGCCACGTTGACGCGGCTCAAGAGTTACTCGGTGCCCCTTATGTCATCTGCGGTGAAGTCATTCACGGAGATGCGAGAGGGCGTACAATCGGGTTCCCGACAGCAAACGTGTTGATGGACGCCTCATACGTCATGCCACGACTCGGCGTGTATGCGACACGTGTCACGCTCCCTGATGGTCGGACGTTCGAGGCGATGACCAACGTTGGGCGTCGTCCGACGTTTTATGAGACGGGAGCAGTCTCTGTCGAAAGCCACCTCTTTGACTTTTCGGAGGATTTGTACGGGCAAGTGATCGAAATCGAGTGGGTTCAGTATATTCGTAACGAGCGAGCGTTCGATGGGTTAGATGCATTGGTCGCTCAACTGAAACAGGATGAGGTATCGGCACGCTCAATCCTATCTTGACTTTCGGTTGCGGTTACGCTATCCTTGTCAAGTACGCAAAGTACACCGTTTCGCTTGGCTGGTCGATTCACCAACGCCGGCTCGGCAACGCGGCAATTTTTAATTAAATGGAGGTGGAGAGGCAATGGCACTCTCAAAAGAACGTAAAAACGAAATTATCGCGGAATACGCGACTAAACAAGGTGACACTGGTTCACCGGAAGTACAAGTGGCAGTGTTGACTGAACAAATCAACACATTGAACGCTCACCTTCGTACACACAAGAAAGACCACCACTCACGTCGCGGTCTCTTGAAAATGGTTGGACGTCGTCGTAACTTGCTTACGTACCTTCGTAACAAGGACGTTACGCGCTACCGTGAATTGATTCAACGCCTCGGTCTCCGTCGTTAATCGATCGAGACTGTTTAACGGGCTGGGACAACGTCCTAGTCCGTTTCTTGTTTGTTAAGAGGAAAATGATTAGACATTCGTAAGATAGAGTTACATAATAAACTAGATAAGGTTTGAGAGGAGAATGTACATGTTAGGTACGAAACAAGTATTCTCTACAGAGTGGGGCGGACGCCCATTGTCTGTAGAGGTCGGTCAACTTGCGAAGCAAGCAAATGGCTCGGCGCTCGTTCGCTATGGTGACACGGTCGTCCTTGCGACAGTAACGGCTTCAAAAGCACCAAAAGATTTAGACTTTTTCCCATTGACGGTCAACTATGAGGAGAAACTTTACTCGGTAGGTAAAATTCCAGGAGGATTCCTTCGCCGTGAAGGACGTCCGGGGGAAAATGCGATTTTGACATCACGTCTCATCGACCGTCCAATTCGTCCACTCTTCCCAGATGGATTCCGTCATGACATTCAAGTCATGATTTATGTCATGTCGAACGATCCAGATTGCTCGGCGGAGATGGCGGGAATGCTCGGAACGTCAATCGCACTTTCGATCTCAGATGTACCGTTCGATGGTCCAATCGCAGGTGTGACGGTCGGACGTGTTGATGGCGAATTCGTCGTCAACCCAACGACAGCTCAAATGGAGAAAACGGATCTTGAGCTTCAAGTTGCAGGTACATCGACTGCCATCAACATGGTTGAAGCTGGCGCGAACGAAGTACCAGAAGATGTCATGCTTGAGTCGATCTTGTTTGGACATGAAGAGATCAAGCGTTTGATTGCGTTCCAACAAGAGATTGTTGATGCAGTCGGCAAACCGAAGTTTGAATATACGGTCTCGAAATACGATGAGGCACTCACAGCAGAGCTTGAAGCAGCTCGTCCTGAAATCGTTGAAGCGGTTCAAGTGGAAGAAAAACATGCCCGCGATGAAGCAATCAACGAAGTGATTGCGAAATACGTGGCGATGTATGAAGAGCGCCTTGCTGATGAGCCGTCGAAACTTGGTGAAGTTTCGGGCATCTTGAACAAATTCGTCAAAGATGAAGTCCGTCGCTTGATCACGGTCGACAAAGTCCGTCCAGACGGTCGTCGCCCAGATGTCATCCGTCCGCTCGCATCAGAAGTCGGATTGCTTCCACGCGCACACGGTGTCGGTCTCTTCACACGTGGTCAAACACAAGTCATGTCGGTCGCAACACTCGGTGTCATCGGCGATGCGCAAATCATCGACGGAATCGGCTTAGAAGAGAACAAGCGCTTCATGCACCACTACAACTTTCCACCGTTCTCGGTCGGAGAAGCACGTCCAGTCCGTGCACCAGGTCGTCGTGAGATTGGTCACGGGGCACTTGGTGAGCGCGCACTCTTGCCAATCATTCCAAAAGAAGCAGACTTCCCGTATACGATTCGTCTCGTCTCGGAAGTACTTGAATCAAACGGTTCAAGTTCACAAGCTTCAATCTGTGGCTCGACGCTTGCCTTGATGGATGCAGGTGTACCAATCAAAGCGCCGGTCGCTGGGATTGCCATGGGCCTCATCATGGAAGGGGAGCACTACACGGTCTTGACAGATATTCAAGGTCTCGAAGACCACCTCGGCGACATGGACTTCAAAGTTGCCGGAACGAAAGATGGGATTACAGCCCTTCAAATGGATATCAAGATTGCTGGAATCACGCGTGAAATCTTAGAAGAAGCGCTTGAGCAGGCACGTGTCGGTCGTCTACACATCCTTGACCATATGCTTGAAACATTAGACACACCACGTACACAATTGTCGAAATATGCACCGAAAATTGTGACGATGACAATCAATCCGGATAAGATCCGTGATGTGATTGGACCAGGTGGTAAGATGATCAACAGCATCATCGACCAAACAGGCGTCAAGATTGACATCGAACAAGATGGTACGGTGTTCATCGCCTCGACAGACCAAGAAGGCATTGATCTTGCCATGAAGATGATCGGGGACATCGTTCGCGAAGTCGTCGTCGGCGAAGTATTTGATGCAACGGTACGCCGCATCGAGAAGTTCGGCGCGTTCGTCGAACTCTTCAAAGGAAAAGATGCACTCGTACACGTTTCTGAATTCAGTCTCGAGCGTGTCGCAAACGTTGAAGACGTTGTGAAGCTCGGTGATACGATTCAAGTCAAAGTCACGGAAATCGATGATAAAGGTCGTGTCAACGCGTCGCATAAAGCGCTCATCTTAGAAGGCTTATCTCCTGAAGAGCGTGAAGCGTATGAAGCGAAACGGAAGGCTGCACGTGAAAGCCGTCCACCTCGTGAAGGCCGTCCGCCACGTCGTGACGGGGACCGTCGTCCACCGCGCTCGACAAATTAATTATTCTGGCCATCGTCTTGGTGCGATGGCCTTTTTCATAGGAGTGAGAATATGGAATGGATGACACTACAAAATGGTATCCGCGTCATCATCGAACCGATTGAAGGTTCTCGCAGTACGTCAACAGGTGTCTTTATTAAAGCTGGGACACGAACAGAGTCATTTGAAAACATCGGAATCAGTCATTTGATTGAACATATGTTATTTAAAGGAACATCGACGAAAAACGCGAAAGAAATCGCTTCCTTTTTCGATGAACTTGGTGGAAGCGTCAACGCCTTCACCTCAAAAGACCATACTTGTTTTTACGTGAAGACGCTCGACGAGCATGCGGTCATGGCGCTCGACGTCTTGACGGACATGTTGTTTGATTCGGTACTCGATGAGACAGAACTCGAAAAAGAGAAACGTGTCGTCGTGGAAGAAATCAAAATGTATGAGGATACACCTGAAGATCTCGTACATGAGCTATTGGCAGTTGCGGCATATCGTGACGATATCCTCGCACAACCAATCCTTGGAACGGAGGAGAGCGTCAATCGATTGACACGCGACCAACTCGTCGATTATTTACAAGAACGGTACGTGGCAGAAGAAATCGTCGTCTCCATCGCAGGACATGTCTCTGAAGAGTTGATGGAGGCAGTGAAGCGTAGGTTTGCCAACATCCCTTCTAGGGAATCGTCGAAAGAACTCAATCAACCAGAACTGTTCCATGATACGTTGACGAAACGTAAGGAGACAGAGCAAGCACATCTCTGTTGGAACTATGAAGCCATCTCGGCAACGGATGATCGTTTACCACATTTGGCACTCATGAATAATGCCATCGGTGCAACGATGTCCTCACGACTGTTTCAATCAATTCGTGAAGAAGAGGGTCTGGCCTATTCGATTTATTCGTACTATACGACGTTCGCCGATCACGGGACGTTCACGATCTATGTCGGAACATCACCAGACACGTTAAACCAAGTCGAGGTCATTCTAGAAAGAGAATTGAAGCGTTTGTTCGAAGAAGGATTGACGGATGAGGAAGTCGATAAAGGGAAACGCCAATTGAAAGGTTCGCTCGTTCTCGGGAATGAAAGCTCGAGCGCACGGATGAATCGGAACGGTCGGAACTTATTACTACTTGATGAAGTAGAGCCGATTGAACAAGTGATTCAAAAAGTGGAGAAAATCAAGCGTGATGAGGTCAATGCGTTGATTCGTGAAGTGTTGACACATCAGCCAGCGAAGTCATATGTCCTCCCAAACGAAGCGTGACTTGAAACCGAATTGTAAGTTCTCTACACTGATTAAGAGGTATTCTTTAGTTTGGATAGGATACAGGTGAAAGAAGGGAAAGACTTGAACTTAACGGACTTAGTGAAGACGATACAACTCATTAACCAACCAAATCTTGAAGGCATCGTGGTGACTCACGTGACAACCGATTCTCGGGAAGTTGTCCCGGGGACGTTGTTTGTCGCCATCAAAGGCTATACGGTCGATGGACATGAATATGCGGCTCAAGCAGTGGAACGAGGGGCCGTAGCGGTTGTCAGTGAACGACCGCTCGAACTATCGGTTCCGAACTTGATTGTGCGCGATAGTTCTCGTTCAATCGGTCTTTTGGCTTCGGCGTTTTATGCGTATCCTTCTGAACAGATGCGACTGTTTGGAATCACTGGAACGAATGGTAAAACGACGACGACCACGATTTTACGGGATGTCCTAGACGTCCTCGGACACTCGACTGGCCTGATTGGCACCGTCGAGGTACGAATCAATGACAAGGTCGTACCGAGCAAGAATACGACACCCCAAAGCTCAGAATTACAACAACTATTGGCACAAATGCGTGATGAAGGTGTGACGGACGTCATGATGGAAGTCTCTTCACACGGTCTTGAACTCGGTCGTGTCATCGGTACGGATTTTGATATTGTCGGATTTACGAATTTGACGCACGATCATCTCGATTTCCATGGAACGTTCGAAAACTATGCACGCGCAAAGGGATTGTTGTTCGCTCAACTCGGTCAAATGGCATCACGCGGGAAGGTAGCCGTCTTGAATGCGGATGATGCACAGAGCGCTCTCTATGAGACGATGACAGGTGCTAAAGTGTTGACATACGGAATCGACACAACGGCCGATTTGATGGCGTCAGAGATTGAACAGACGTTGTCTCAAACGAGCTTTGTGTTGAACTATCAAGGCACACGCCTACCGGTGACCGTACAGTTTATCGGTCGATTTAACGTGTATAATTTATTGCTTGCGACAGGTTGCCTCCTCGCAGCAGGATACTCATTAGAACAAATCGCTAGAGCGCTTGAAATGATTCATCCAGCCAAAGGACGCATGCAGCGCCTAGACGTGCCTGGGTACAACGTATACGCAGACTATGCCCATACACCCGACGGCATCGAACAATGTTTGAAATCGCTCGTCGGTGTACCGAAAGAGAAGATTGTGTTTTTAATCGGTACGGGCGGAAACCGTGACGTGACAAAACGTCCGGCAATGGGTGAGATGGCATCGACTTACGCTGGGACAGTCATTATTACAACGGACGACCCGCGTTTCGAAGCATATGAATCGATTACAAAAGGAATTGCGGCCGGAATGACACATGACAACTATGTGGAAATCGGCGACCGGGAAGAAGCAGTCCGTTACGCGGCAAGTTTAGCCAAACCAGATAATATCATCGTGTTAGCAGGAAAAGGGCATGAAAAATATCAAATTATCGGAAACGAGAAATTGCCACTCGACGAAGAGGCGATTGCCCGAGCGACCATTTTGAATACGGAGGAAGCATGATTTATGGCAGTACAACCAGTTACGTTGACAGAAAAAGAACATGACGACTTCGTCAAAGCACATGATCGTGGTGATTTATTACAACTATCAAGTTGGGGAGATGTAAAACGACAGAACGGATGGACGTCTGAGCGCGTTGCGGTTGCCCGTGACGGTTTAACGACCGGTGCGGCGTTACTGTTATTTAAGCGCGTGCCGAAATTACCGTATACGTTATGTTATGCCCCACGCGGATTTGTAGTGGATTATGATGACGTGGCGTCTCTCCAGGCACTTGTAAAAGAAACGAAGCGAGTCGCTGCAAATCACAAGGCGATTGTCGTCAAAATCGATCCAAACATCGACCGCGATGAGATCCCGGGCCTCTTAACGGAAATGGAAGCCGTCGGATTTCATCATAAAGGGTACGGGGGTGGCTTTGACTATGCGCAACCTCGTTTCACGATGGAGACAGATTTACGACCGAGTGAAAAAGAAATCTTTGCGAAATTCCATCATAAATTCCGTTATAACGTCCGGTTAGCGGAGAAGAAAGGTATCGTCTGTAAAGAAGTCGGGCGAGACGGATTAAAAACGTTTGCCGACCTCATGAAAGTGACGGGAGAACGTGATGGGTTTGCCATTCGAGGTCTCGATTATTTTGAAAATCTGTATGATTGTCTCCAACCGAACGATGCACGACTCTTTTTGACAAAGCTCGAACCGAAAATTGCGCTCGATCAGCAACAAGCAGCGCTTGAAAAAGCAAAAAAAGAGTTGGAAAAGATTGAACGTGGTTTAGAGAAGGAGACGGTCGAAAAGAAACGGACAAGCCTTCTTAACCGTAAAGAACAGACGGTGGCTCAAATTCAAAAAGCCGAGCAGGCGTTACCTGAGCTCATCGAACTGAACAAGACTTATCCGGATGGACTCGTGTTGTCAGGTGGGCTATTGACACTTGCGGGACGACGTTCTTATTACTTATATGGTGCCTCATCGAATGAGTTCCGTGAATTCATGCCGAACCATTTGATGCAGTGGACGATGATGCAAGCGGCGAAAGAGAGCGGAGCCGAACGATATGACTTCGGCGGTGTCTCAGGCAGCACAGACCCAGATGATGAATACGCGGGTCTCTATGCCTTCAAGTCCGGATGGGGGAGTGACATGATTGAGAAAGTCGGAGAGTTCGACCTCGTCTTGAATCGTCCACTCTATATCGCACTTGAAAAAGGATTGCCAATCCTAAAAGGGCTGCGTAAACGGTTAAGAAGATGAGGTGGACCGGCGTATTATCACTCGCGATGGTCGCCTTCTTGATTGGGATTGTGCTGGCTTACTTTTATATGCAACCTCAACCTGTACCATGGGTGGATGAGCCGACGTTTGAAGCGGACATGTGTGTGCGGGACCTTGAGGCAGAAAGTACAATTTTGGCAAGAACCAATATTGATTTCGACCGCCTTCATCCGCAAGTTGCGGAACGGGGAGCGACCTTTGTGCGATTGGCTCATTCTTGTCTCGGTCTCGAAGTACGATTGACATCAGGATACCGTTCAGCAAAAGAACAGAACGCATTATATGCGCAAGGTCGGTCTAAACCTGGACAAGTCGTGACGAACGCAAAAGCTGGTCAGAGCTATCATAATTATGGACTTGCAGTCGACTTTGTCATCATCCATGACAACAAAACGGACTACGAGTTAAGTACGGACCGTAATCGTAACGATGTACCAGATTGGCAAGAGCTCGGAGAATTAGGGAAGGCGCTTGGTTTTGAATGGGGTGGGGACTGGAACTCATTCCCTGACTATCCGCACCTCCAGATGGACTTTGGCTTGTCCATCCGACAACTCGTCGAAGGGAAACGCCCGGACAAAGAAGCGGTCGCACCGCTTGCCGATACACTAAAACCTCTACTAGATTGAACGGAAATGTTGGCAATGAAGCCGTTTTCCGATACAATATTCAGTAGCGATAAGGGACGAAACAGAATATGAAACATTTAGGAGGTTTTTGTTAGTGTCAAAAAAGAAGACAGAGAATATTAGCGTCTTTGCGCTTGGAGGCGTAGGCGAAATCGGAAAGAACATGTACGTCGTGGAGCTAGACGACGACATCTTCGTCATCGATGCCGGTCTCATGTTTCCAGGCGATGAGATGCTCGGGATTGATATCGTCATCCCAGACATCACTTATTTAAAAGAAAACAAGGATCGCGTTCGAGCGATTTTCATCACACACGGTCACGAAGACCATATTGGTGGACTCAGCTACGTCCTACGCGATTTAAAACACGTTCCGGTATACGGGACAAAATTGACTCTTGGGTTAATTGAACTGAAATTAAAAGAGGCCGGTTTATTGAAAGAAGTCGACCTTCGCATGATTGATGCCAAAACGAAATTGACTATCGCTGATCATCTCGTCACGTTCTTCCGCGTCAATCACTCGATTCCCGACTGTGTCGGTGTTTGTATTCAAACATCTCAAGGTGCGATCGTCCATACCGGAGACTTCAAGTTTGATTATACGCCAGTCGACGGGAAACAATCCGACTTCAACAAGTTGGCTGCGATTGGACAGCGCGGTGTACTCGCGTTACTTTCTGATTCGACAAACGCAGAGCGTCCAGGTCAAACTGGTTCAGAATCGATTGTCGGCGCTGAGTTGAACGATGTGATCTATCAAGCCGAAGGTCGTGTCATTGTGGCGTCATTCGCGTCGAACGTTCATCGTTTACAGCAAGTCTTTGCAGCCGCAGAAGCGAATGACCGTAAAGTCGCGGTCGTTGGTCGCAGTATGGTCAACATCGTCGAAGTCGCACAAAAATTAAACTACTTACGTTTCAAAGCGAAGACACTTGTCGAGTTGTCGCAAGTAAATCGTCTTCCTGATAACAAAGTCGTTATCTTGACGACGGGATCTCAAGGAGAGCCGATGGCTGCGTTGACGCGTATGGCACGTAACGCGCATAAGCAAGTGAATATTCGCTTAAACGATACAGTCGTCATTGCGGCGACACCGATTCCAGGTAATGAAAAGTCGGTTTCGAAAACGATTGACTTATTGTTCCGTTCTGGGGCAAACGTCATTTACAACCAACGTAAAGTTCACGTATCCGGACACGGTTCGGCAGAAGAGTTGAAGTTGATGCTCAACCTCGTCAAACCGAAATACTTCTTACCGATTCACGGGGAATACCGGATGCAAATGGCACACTCGAAGCTCGCTGAACAAGTAGGTGTCAAACCGAACAACATCTTCATCGTCGAAAAAGGAGATGTCGTCGAGTTCACGGGTCGAAAAGCCCGGATGAGCCGAAAAGTTCCTGCGGGTAACGTATTGATTGATGGGATTGGCGTCGGTGACGTCGGGAACATCGTCTTACGAGACCGTCGTTTGTTGTCACAAGATGGGGTCGTGCTTTGCGTGGTCACATTGAATCGGAAACAGAAGAAATTGATTTCAGGACCTGAACTCATCTCACGTGGATTTGTGTATATGCGCGAGTCGGAAGAAATGATTTCAGAGGCAAACCGTATTGTCACGAAACAGATTGAAAAGAGTCTGCAAGCTGGCAGTGATTGGACCGAATTGAAATCAAATATCCGCGAGCGACTTAGCGTCTTCTTATTCGAGCAGACGAAACGTCGTCCGATGATCTTGCCGATCATCATGGAGATTTAATGGAATGAGAGTGAGGCAAAAGTCATCTGACTTTTGCCTTCTTTTTTTAGGAGGAACTAAAAGTGGCTCAAAAAACGAGAAAAACACCCGTGAAGCGGAAGCGACCAACAACGCGCAACACGAGAAAACGGAAAAAACAGCCGATTGCGCCACGTACATATGGATGGGGAATTTTCGTTCTTTCCATCGTCGCATTCGTATTTGCCTTGTTCGATTTTGGATGGATTGGTCGGCAACTATCTGATTTGTCCGAATACCTGTTTGGTGGCTGGGGTGCGCTCACATATTTGATGATTGCCATCTTGTTATGGATTGTATTAAAACCGATGAAGCCGATGGAGCGAGCTGGACTGCTCAGTATGACCGCCTCATTTCTACTGTTTGGAGATTTACTTTGGGGAGATGAGCGCGGTGGGGTCAACGGTGCACTTTATGGGTTAAACCAATACTTATTTTCTGATTTTGGTCTCATCTTTTTAGGCGTCGTCTGTTTTATCCTCGGTGTTTCCCTCTATGTCCCAACGATTTGGGGAACCATCTATCATCGCCTAGAGGAATCCGTAATGGCCGTGAAAAAAGAATGGCAATCGAGACCGAAAACAGAAAAAAAACAAGACAACAAGCAAAATCAAGAACCGAAGCGGTCGCGAAAACCATCGCCTGAGCCGATGCTCGCAGAAGCCGATTTAGAGGTGGAGTCAGAATCAGATGTGGTCACGATGAATGACATCCCAATCGTCGGATTCAGTGAGAAAGTTGTCGCGGAGAAAAAAGAGGAGCCTAAAAAGGAGTCGTCTACGGAAACGGATGAATCAATCTCGACCGAGGAGATGATGATGACCGCGGCGCAAGACGTCTCAGACACGTATGAGCTCCCGCCTTTCACGAATCTGAAGGAACCGGTGATCACCGATTTATCCGGAGAAAATGCGCGTTTAAAAGAGAATGCCGCTAAATTGGTGAAAACATTAAAGTCGTTTGGTGTAGGGGTGAAAGTATTGAAAATTCACCTTGGTCCGACGGTCACGAAGTATGAGTTACAGCCGGACATCGGTGTGAAGGTCAGTCGAATCACGTCGCTTAGCGATGATCTCGCACTTGCGCTTGCCGCGAAAGATATTCGAATCGAAGCACCAATTCCAGGAAAGGCTGCGATTGGTATCGAGGTACCGAACCAGGAAGTCGCTCCAGTCAGTCTTCGTGAAGTGCTTGAGGCAGACCCAGTGAAACAAGACGATTCAAAACTGCTCGTTGCACTCGGACGAAGCATTAGTGGCGAGACTGTTGGCATCTCACTAAACAAAATGCCACACTTACTCGTGGCAGGGTCGACAGGTTCCGGTAAATCAGTCTGTATCAACGGGATGATTGTATCCATCTTGATGCGTTCTCGCCCGGATGAGGTCCGTCTCATGATGATTGACCCGAAAATGGTCGAACTCAATGTTTATAATGGTGTGCCGCATTTGTTGACGCCTGTTGTCACAGATCCGAAAAAGGCAGCCCAGGCATTGAAACAAGTCGTTGCCGAGATGGAAAGACGATATGAGCTGTTCAGTCGATATGGTGTCCGTAACATTGAAGGATACAATGAGCTCGTCGATAAGTCCGATGATGAGGATGCAAAACGTCTACCCTTCATCGTCGTCATTGTCGATGAGTTGGCAGATTTGATGATGGTCGCTTCAAATGATGTTGAGGACGCTATCATGCGACTCGCTCAAATGGCACGGGCAGCCGGGATTCATATGGTACTGGCGACACAACGTCCGTCGGTTGACGTCATTACAGGGGTCATCAAAGCAAACATCCCGTCTCGCATCGCATTTGCGGTCTCCTCACAAACCGATTCCCGTACAATCTTGGACGGAGGAGGAGCAGAAAAACTGCTTGGGCGTGGCGACATGCTCATGCTTGCTAATGGGATGAACAAGCCGGTGCGTGTCCAAGGAGCGTTCGTCTCCGATCAAGAAGTCGAAACGGTCGTTAATCACGTCATCGCACAGCAACGTGCGCAGTACGTAGAAGCGATGATGCCGAAAGAAGAAGAAGTGACGACGATTGACTCGGACGATTCATTGTTCGGAGAAGTCATTCAATTCATCGTTACCCAGGAAACGGCTTCGACCTCGATGATTCAACGAAGATTTCGAATCGGGTATAATCGGGCAGCGCGTTTGATTGACTCGCTTGAAGAGGCGGGATACGTAGGTCCGTCAGAAGGTTCGAAACCACGGAAAGTATTAATTCATGAACAAGATGAATAAATTCAAAAAACGAACGATTGTATACATTGATATACAATCGTTCGTTTTTTATTCCTTTTTCTACGATATGGAAATATTCGCGCAAATCAGAGAGGTTCGCTATAATATAAATGTAATATAGCACATATGTCCTATAACGTTTATTAGTACATACTTTTAAAAACGACTGAAACGCTTACATTTTTTTAATAACGTTTACATTTTACAAAAGTTTTTCAAACTGAATCGAAATGGGTAAAATGGACTCAGAGGTACGGTTGGAGATGGTTTTTTAAAATATTTCCTTGATTCCGAACAAAAACTATTGCGTTCTAATTCTCGAATCCCTATACTTAATATTGGCAAGGACATTCATACGTCAGATGTCTGAGCACTGGTAAGTAAATTAAAGGTGGTGAGGCCAATGTCGATTAAGCTCGATCATCGATTGCTCTATCTTCGAGTGATTGAGAAAATTAAGCAAGATATCGACGCTGGTGTCTATCGTGAAGGTGAGAAATTACCTTCAGAGTTCGAGCTTTCAAAGCAACTCGGAGTAAGTCGAGCGACACTTCGTGAAGCGCTAAGAATTCTCGAAGATGAGAAATTTGTCGTGCGAAAACATGGAGTAGGGACATTTATTAGTTCTAAACCGCCATTCACGTCAGGAATTGAAGAGTTGTTCAGTGTCACTGATATGATCACACGCGCAAAAATGACACCAGGAACGAAAGTATTGGTGGCCGAGAAAGTGTTGGCAACAGAGAGAGAAGCCGAGCGTCTCAAGATTGAGCCGAACTCACCGATTTATCGGATTGTTCGAATTCGATATGCGGATGACACACCGGTCGTTTATTGTGTCGACAAAGTGCCGGCCCATCTCGTCTCAAATCCTGAGGCATTGACTGAAGGAAAGTCTTTGTTTGACTCTCTCGAAAAAGAGGTAGGACGTCGAGTCGCATACGCGATCACGCACATCGAACCGAGTGTCAGCTCTGAAATTTCGTCACAACTTCAGACGGACCAACCGTTACTCGCTTTAAAACAATTGCATTACGATGAGAGTGATTTACCATTGCTCGATTCGGCCAACTTTTTCCGAGCAGATCGATTCGACTTCCACGTTGTACGTAAACGAGTGTAACCGAACAGTTTTTGACGGAAGAGTTATTTTTGGGGAACAGCGTGAAAGCGCTTTCTTATACCGGTGTAAAGACTACTGATAACATGACAACAAAATTTGTTATGAACCGAAAGGGGAAACACGACGATGATGAACAAAAAGAAAACGATTCTCTCAGCTTTAGCAGCAGGACTCACACTCTCTACAGTACTCGCAGCATGCGGTGGAGATGACAACGAAGGCGGCTCATCTTCAAACGGCGAAGGCGGCGAGGGCGGCGACTTCAAAGTAGCAATGGTTACAGATACTGGCGGTGTTGATGACAAATCATTCAACCAATCTGCTTGGGAAGGTCTCACGAAATTCGGTGCAGACAACAACTTGACTGAAAACGAAGGATACAAATACCTTCAATCAGCTAAACAAGCGGACTACCAGCCAAACTTGCAACAATTGGCTCGTGACAACTTCAACTTGATCTACGGTATCGGCTTCTTGATGGCTGAAGACGTACAAAAAGTTGCTGAGCAGTTCCCGGACAACAACTTCGCAATCGTTGATATGGTTGTTGACGCTCCGAACGTTGCTTCAATCACGTTCAAAGAGCAAGAAGGTTCATTCCTCGTTGGTGTCATTGCCGGTCTCACAACGACAACTGATAAAGTTGGTTTCATCGGTGGAGTAGAGTCAGACTTGATCAAGAAGTTTGAAAATGGATTTAAAGCGGGTGTCATGGCTGTTAACCCAGAAGCAACAATCGACGTGAAGTATGCAGAAGACTTCAACTCGGCTGAAAAAGGAACAGCAATCGCTTCAGGTATGTACGGTTCTGGATCGGACATCATCTATCACGCAGCTGGTGGTACAGGTGTAGGGGTATTCACAGAAGCGAAAAACCGTAAGAAGAACGGCGAAGAAGTTTGGGTAATCGGTGTTGACCGTGACCAGTACGAAGAAGGTCTTCCAGAAGACGTTACGTTGACTTCAATGGTCAAACGTGTAGATACAGCTACTTATGATGTATCGAAACAGACGATGGACGGAGAATTCCCAGGCGGCGAAATCATCGAGTTCGGTTTGAAAGATGACGGCGTCGGCATCGCTGAAACTTCTGACAAACACGTTTCACAAGAGATTCTCGATAAAGTTGAAGAATACCGTACACAATTGGTTGACGGAGAACTCACTGCACCAGCAACTGACGCTGAGTTCGAAGAGTTCATGAAAAACGTAAAATAATTCATTTGAGTGAAGGGGGGACCCATGTGGTCTCCCTTTACTTAAAGTTAGGGGTGAACTTCCTTGGAATATGTAATTGAAATGCTAAATATTCGCAAAGAGTTCGGTACGTTCGTTGCGAACGACAATATCACACTCCAATTGCGCAAAGGAGAAATCCATGCACTTCTCGGAGAGAACGGAGCGGGGAAGTCGACGCTCATGAACGTGTTATTCGGTCTCTATCAGCCTGAAGGCGGGGAGATTCGTGTGCACGGAAAGAAAGTAGATATTGAAAACCCGAACATCGCCAACGAACTTGGGATCGGGATGGTCCACCAGCACTTTATGCTAGTTGAAAAGTTCACGGTCACAGAGAACATCATCCTTGGACTTGAGCCAAAGAGTGGTGTGACGATTGACCGTGCGACAGCCCGTAAAAAGGTAATGGATATTTCAGAACAGTATGGACTTAAGATTGATCCAGACGCGAAGATTGAAGATATTTCAGTCGGCATGCAACAGCGTGTAGAAATCTTGAAGACGCTCTATCGTGGGGCGGATATTTTGATCTTCGATGAACCGACGGCAGTGTTGACACCACAAGAGATTCAAGAACTTATCCAAATTATGAAACGTCTGATTGCTGAAGGTAAGTCGATCATCTTGATCACGCACAAGCTGAAGGAAATTATGCAAGTCGCAGACCGTTGCACGGTCATTCGCCGCGGACGTTATATCGGTACCGTTGAAGTGGATGAGACAGTTAACGAAGATAGTCTTGCTGAAATGATGGTCGGACGAGAAGTCAATTTTGATGCAGAGTATTCGAAAGCCGACCCGCAACAAGTCGTTCTCGACGTTCAAGGACTTGTCGTTAAAGACAGTCGTGGTTTGAAAGTCGTCGAAGGATTAGACCTTCAGATTCGTGCTGGAGAAGTACTCGGGATTGCCGGAATCGACGGCAACGGTCAGACAGAACTGATTGAAGCGATCTCTGGGCTCAAAAAACCGGAGTCGGGTAAAGTTTTGCTCAACGGAAAAGACGTGACGGGTCATACACCGCGTAAAATGACGGAAGCTGGCATCGGACACATTCCACAGGACCGTCATAAACATGGTCTCGTCCTTGACTACTCGATTCGTGACAACATGGTTCTTCAAACGTACTACAAAGAACCGTTCTCGAAACGAGGACTCATGAATTATAAAGCAGTGGCAGAGAAAGCGAAGGCGTTGATTGAGAAGTTTGACGTCCGAACTCCATCCATCGACGTTCCTGCGCGTGCCCTTTCTGGTGGTAACCAACAGAAAGCAATCATTGCCCGTGAGGTCGATCGTTCACCTGATTTACTCATCGCAGCACAGCCGACGCGTGGTCTTGATGTCGGTGCGATTGAATTCATTCACGAACAACTCGTCAAAGAACGTGAAAAAGGCCGTGCCGTCTTGCTTATTTCGTTCGAGCTTGATGAGATTTTGCACGTATCCGACCGGATCGCCGTTCTTTATGAAGGAAAAATCGTAGGAATTCGTGATCCGAAAGAGACGACGGAACAAGAGCTTGGCTTCTTGATGGCCGGCGGTCAGAGAGGGGACGACAAAGAATGAAAAAATTAAGTTTAAATCAACTTCTCATTCCATTCCTATCCATCATTTTAGGACTTCTCGTCGGAGCCATCGTCATGTTGATTGGTGGATACGACCCGATTCAAGGCTTTATCTCCTTGTTTGAAGGGATGTTTGGAAGCCCATATGCCGTCGGAGAAACGTTACGAGCAGCAGCACCACTTATCTTCTCAGGTCTCGCGGTTGCCTTCGCATTCCGGACCGGGCTATTCAACATCGGGGTAGAAGGTCAAGTATTGATCGGATGGGTAGCAGCCGTGTATGTAGGGATCAATTTCGATTTGCCGATGTTCATCCATTTACCGCTTGCACTTCTCGCGGCGATGGTCGCGGCAGCACTCTGGGCGTTCGTTCCTGGATTCTTAAAAGCGAAGTTTTACGTTCACGAAGTCATCACATCCATCATGATGAACTATATCGCGCTTTACACGACGAATGCGATTTTGCGTAGCGTCATCGGCGTAACGAACGAACGTACTGACTCAATCAATGAATCGGCATCGCTTGCGTCACCTTGGTTGCAAGAGTTGACGACGTACTCACGTCTTCACTGGGGTGTCCTCGTTGCAGTACTCGCGGCGATTGTGTACTACTACATTCTTCAGCGTACGACACTCGGTTATGAGTTGCGTGCGGTCGGTTTCAACAAACATGCCTCTCAATATGCAGGGATGAGCGTTGACCGTAACATCGTCCTTTCGTTTGTCATCTCAGGGATGTTCGCAGGTCTCGCCGGTGCGATGGAAGGTCTCGGGACGTTCGGTAGTATGACGCTCTCTGCATCGTTCACAGGTGTCGGTTTTGACGGGATCGCAGTAGCCCTTCTTGGTGCCAACACAGCGATCGGTGTCATTCTCGCAGCGATTCTATTTGCTGGATTGAACATCGGTGGATTGGCGATGCAGCTCGGTGCGAACGTACCGTCTGAACTTGTTAAAGTCATCATCGCAGCAATCGTCATCTTTGTGGCATCTGGTTATGCCATCAACTATGTCGTTGAGAAACTTAAAGGAAATCGTAAGAAAGGAGTGGAGAAAAAATGAGCTTCTTAGAAGTCCTCTATATCGTCGTACCGGTTGCACTTGCCTATGCGACTCCACTCATTATCGCAGCACTCGGTGGGATTTTCAGTGAGCGCTCTGGTGTCGTCAACATTGCCCTTGAAGGGATTATGATCATCGGTGCTGCAACAGGGATCATCACGACGCTCACGTTAACAGACTTAGGAGCCGGTGTATTTAGCCCATGGATCTCCTTGCTCGTTGCGATGGTAGTCGGTGCGCTCTTCTCGCTCTTCTTGGCTGTCCCTGCCATCCTATGGCGTGCAGACCAAACGGTTCTTGGAGTAGCGATCAACATGCTTGCGATCGGTCTCGCCATCTTCGTTGTGCGTGTGCTTTACAACAAAGGTCAAACTGACTTTATTGAGTACCGTATTGCGAAGGAGAACGTACCATTTTTATCAGATATTCCTGTATTAAAAATGTTCTTCATTAACGTGCAATACACGTCATTCGTTGCCATCGCTTTAGCGTTTGTCGTCTGGTTCGTTATCTTCAAGACGCCGTTCGGACTACGTCTTCGCTCAGTCGGGGAACACCCGATGGCCGCTGACACGATGGGGATCAACGTCACAAAAATGCGCTTCATGGGCGTCACCGATGGCCGCTGACACGATGGGGATCAACGTCACAAAAATGCGCTTCATGGGCGTCATGCTTTCTGGTGCGTTTGGTGGTCTTGCCGGAGCGGTATACGCCGTCACGGTTACGACGAACTTCAGTGGAACGACAATCGTCGGTCAAGGATTCTTGGCGATTGCCGCAATGATCTTCGGGAAGTGGAATCCACTCGGAGCGCTCGGCGCTGGATTATTCTTTGGGTTCGCCCAAGCGCTATCGATTATCGGAAGCAACTTGCCTGTCATCAATAACGTGCCGCAACTATTACTTTTGATTGCACCTTATGCCCTCACGATTCTAGCGCTCGCTGGACTCGTCGGTCGTGCGGATGCACCGAAGTCGGTCGGTATTCCATATATTAAAGGAAAACGTTAATCCGGAATAGGACATATGTCCATTATGAAAAGGTTGTTTGGTGCTTAAGCCGAACAACCTTTTTTGTTATACTTGGCTAGAGCTGTCATGATTAGAATGGAACGGAGAAGCGGATCAAAAAAAGACATATCGGTCATTTGACCAATATGTCTTTCCAAGTTTATTCGTACTTCAATGCATCGCCATCGAACGATTCGTCTGCCACTTTGATTGAATCGGTCGGGCACCCTTCGAATGCATCCATCATGTCTTCGTACAACTCGTCAGGGATTTCCACAGTACCTGTGTTGTCATCCATCAAGTTGAATGCGAGACCTTCATCATCGTAATCGTAAATATCTGGTGCTGCTGCGCCACAAGCTCCGCATGCGATACATGTATCTTTATCGACGATAGTAAATTTTGCCATGATAATAACCCTCCAAACGGTTCGTTTCTCTTAGAAATCAATCTACTGTCTACGAGTAATTGTAGTCTACATACCCAATTATTTCAATGAGGAAACGAGTGTCTTTTTGGTAGGATAATGATTTTTTTAAGGATGTGACGACTTGGTTCATTTAGCAGATGGAGTTTTACTGCTGGCCATTAAGCGATTAAACGGGGAACGGAGTGAACGTAGCCTGTTCCATGTCTTGAACGGAAAGCGCTCGGCCACGACGTTACAAGACGCGTTCTTTTATGAGCTAGAGCCTGTTTTTGGTCAATTTCCTCAAACGACGTACTCATATGAGTCTTTATTAAAAGGATTTGAAAAGCGGGGATGGTTGGACCGCAAACAATTTAAACTGACAGAAGCGGGAAACCTATTGTCTTCACCTGAAACGGTTAAAGATTTATTCAATCGTTTAGGGGGAGAGCGCCGTGATTATAATGCGACGACGTGGAAACGTTTGAGTCTCTTTGTCCAGACATTCATGTCTAGGGAACATGAGAGGGCCTTTTATCCCGTTCAAGCCGATCGACCCGCGGAACAGTGGGTCAAACAGTTGTTACAGATTGATCGAGATTGGAAAATCCTTATGCAAACATTCCATCATGAGATTGAGGCAGCGCTTGACACCATTGGAGATCCATATGCGACAGCGGTCGTCTATCGATTCACGGGAGCCTTTGAGACCGGTCTGACCTATGAACAAATCGCCAGTCTTCTTGATGTCGACGCGGAGACGGCTCGCCTCTATTTTTTAGCAGGATGGAATGAACTGTTAACTGTGTTACCGAAAGAGGCGAAGCTTCGGGGCTTCACGTATGGGTTGTCGACTGAGCGAATGACCTTTTCGGCACGTGAATCGTATGATCTCTTTCTCAAAGGCTATTCGTTTCAACAAGTTCAGTCTCGCCGACGACTACGAACGAGTACGATCGAGGATCATGTGGTGGAGATGGCAATGTATTTAGACACCTTTCCCCTCGATCAATTTGTGCCGAGCGACGATATCGTCACCATCGAGAAGCTGCGAGACCCAGAGAGCTGGGCTTTGAAACCTATCTTCGAAAAGATGGGCAACGTGAGTTACTTTCAAATACGCCTTGTGTTCGCAAGGTTGAAACGAGGTGAGACATTTGTATGAATCGACATTGAAACGCGTGTTCGGATATGATTCATTTCGTCCTGGACAGCATGAAATCATCCATTCCGTTGTAGAAGGGCAAGATGTATTAGCCGTCATGCCGACAGGGGCAGGGAAATCGTTGACGTTTCAACTCCCTTCGTACATCAAAAATGGGGGATTGACCGTCATCGTCTCACCTCTCCTCTCTTTGATAGAAGACCAAATGCTTCATATCCGAGAGCGGGGAGAACGTGGTGTCGCACGTTTGACGTCGATGGAGTCTTCTGAAGAAAAACAAGAAATCATCAATCACTTGAAACGTTATCGATTTTTATATCTCTCCCCCGAACAGTTGGCCGTTCCGTACGTTACACGCGCACTCTCAAATGTGAAGATTCAAATGCTCGTCATTGACGAGGCGCACTGTATCTCACAATGGGGTCATGAGTTTAGACCAGAATATGCGCGCTTAGGCGAACTACGCAAACAAATCGGGAGTCCTCAATGCATGGCCGTCACAGCGACGGCTCCTGAGAGCGTGAAGCAAGATATCATTGAGAAGTTGGCACTCTTTTCACCGGAGCAGTTCGTGCATTCCGCGAATCGACCAGAAATTCGCTTGATGGTCGAACGACTTGAAAAAGAGAAGAAACTTGAACGGCTAAAAGAATTGGTGAGAGACGTTCCAAAACCGGCAGTCGTCTATACGGCGACACGTCGAGAAGCGGAAGCGTTGGCATTTGAACTAGACGACGCGTTATTTTATCACGGCGGCATGTCAACGGAAGACCGACGACTTGTCCAATCTCAATTTTTACGGAATGAAGTGTCGGTCATGGTGTGTACGAGTGCATTCGGGATGGGCGTGAACAAAGACAACGTTCGTTCTGTCATTCACTATCAAATCCCTGCAACGGTGGAAGCGTATATGCAGGAGATTGGACGAGCGGGTCGTGATGGAGAGCCGGCGTTTGCTGTCCTCCTCTATGCGGATGGAGATGAACGCATTCAACAATTTTTGATTGATGGTCAATATCCAAAAGACGAAGAGATTCGCCTAGCATACTTTGAGTGTGAAAATGGCACGACACTTTCGCAATTACCCCGCTTATTGAGGATGAACGAAGAAGACCCGAAATTCCTTCTTTTAAAGCAGATGCTGTCTGAACGCTCGCTTCAAGATGCGCTCGATTGGGTAAAAGAAAGAAAACGTGATCGCTATCGTCAACTCGGACAGATGATGGATTATGCACTTATCCGAACGTGCCGACGTGATTATTTACTCCGTTATTTTTCGGAGCCGACAATCGACCAAGAGGAATGTTGTGATGTGTGTGGGACAATTGAGTTCCCTGAGACACCGCAAATCGTTCGAAAAAATGTGACAGAATGGAAAATACGGTTGACGCAAATCTTTTCCTTTGAATAATATCATAGTAAAATGATAAAAAAGGTAAAGGAGGGCATACGTTGCGACATCGGAATCAGGCAGATTCTTTACGCGAGCAGTTGGCGGACACGCTGCCGTCTCGATCGGAGAGGCAAGAGCATGAACGGAAGAGGAAGTTGAATGATAACTTGATGAAGCGCCCGTTGGCGATGACTCTAACCTTCGCCATGTTAGCGATTATTCTCATTTTCATATATATCGGGCGAGATGCCATTTTTTAAGAAGGGTGCGGACATGGTCCGTGCCTTTTTTTATTTTTGGAAAATACTCGATTGCACAATAAAAGGGGTAAACCTTTTCAATTGAGGATATACTTATATCATAGAACGAATAGGAGAGGAGGGCGGAGATGCCGAAATACTCCATTAAAACCGTGGCGACGTTGACCGGTGTCAATCCAACGACCATTCGGGCTTGGGAACGGCGATATCAATTTATCGTACCGAGCCGGACCGAATCAGGTCACCGCCTGTATTCAGATCAAGATGTCGAGAAAATTAAATGGGTGGTAGACAAGCAAAAAGAAGGGTTGACGGTCTCACAAGCAATCCAACAACTCCACCAAGCTCCTGAACCAGAACCGACGTCTGCGAAGCTTTACGATGAAGAGTTAAAGGATGCTCTGCTTCAGGCATTGCTTTCTTTTGATGAGCGGACCGCGCATGATTTAATCAATCGTGCGTTCAATACGTTCAGTTTTGAAAAGGTCACAAAAGATATCATTGGACCGTTACTGATGGATATCGGTTCAAAGTGGGAGCAAGGAACGATTACGATTGCCCATGAGCACTTCGCCACGGCGTTTTTACGGGCACGTCTCTCTACGTTGTCACTTCAAATGCCGATGAACCCGTTTCTTCCACGAGTCACTTGTGTCTGTGCACCGGGTGAGATGCATGAAATCGGATTGTTGTTTGTCACACTTTATTTGCGCCAACATGGGTACGACGTCATCTTTTTAGGAGCGGGCTTCCCGAAAGAAGATTTAAGCAAGGCGCTGCACGACATCGACACATCTTGCCTTATTTTCGCATGCACGTTAACGGACCATATCCCGAACTTGTTAGAGGCGATGCACTATATTCAAGAAGAGCACCCTACATTAAAGATTGGGGCGGGTGGATACGCGGTCAGCCTCGAACGGAGTCGGTTCGATGATGCATTTCTTGGTGATACGCCAGAAGAGTGGACGAAATGGTTATCAACTATTTGACACGGGATTAAAACGGGAGTAGCTTATTAGTAGGATTGAATATTCACTGGAGGTTTTCGATTGAGATTTGAAAAACAAACAAAAGAACATCTTCGTGTATATGTGACTGCGAATGAGCTTTCGTTACGTGGGATCGCTATCGATACGATCGTGGGGGAAAACGGTCAACAGCTGTGGAAAGAGTTACTTGAAACAGCAGAGAGTGAATACGGATTCTCTCCACAAGGAGCGGTCGATTTGAATGTGACGATGTTTCCTCGTGATGGTCTCGTCATCGATGTTCAAAAAGGTGAGGCCATAGCAGAGCTTGATGTCGAGCAAGTTGAGATTCGACTCACAATTGATGTCATTCATCATTTGATTTATCAGTTTTATGATATCGAAGATGTGATCAACGCGTCGATTCAATTGTTTCCACATATACATGAAACTGAGCAGGGTGGAGCACTTTATCACTATGAGGGACGGTACTATCTCCACTTCGTGGAAGTGCTCCCTGAGAAAGTGGAAGAACGTCTCGCTGCCATTTTGTCCGAATATGGTAAAACGACTACGGTCAGTCCGTACGTCATGATGGAATATGGAAAAACGATTCAAACTGAACAGGCCGTGAAAGAGCTGTACGATGCATTCGCATAAGTACGGCTTTTTTACTTTTCTGTTTCTATTGTTTTTGACATGTCCGTGTTATGATTAGACATGAATTTTCAGTAGTTAGTTGAAGGAGAGATTGGAATGAAGGTCGCTGTATTGTATGGTGGAGTGTCAGGAGAACGTGAGGTATCCCTCACAAGTGGACAAGGAATGATTGAGGCATTGACGGAGCGTGGCCATGAGGTCACGGCAATCGATTTTCATCCAGAACGCGCGAACGAGTTATTGACGTTAGATGTCGATGTCGTCGTCAGCGCATTACACGGGAAGTATGGTGAAGATGGTCGCGTCCAATCGTTGCTAGAAATGGCGGGAATCCCGTACACAGGGTCAGGTGTCTTGGCATCTGCTCTTGCGATGGATAAGGCGCGAGCGAAAATCATCTTCGCAGCATCAGGCATCCGTGTGGCACGCGACGTGTTAATTGAATCTGTGGATTCGATTGATGCAAAAGTAGCTGAGTGGGGAAATGAGTTTCCATGTGTTGTCAAGCCTGCACAAGAAGGTTCTTCGAACGGTTTGACGATTGCGATGGACGAGTCGATGTTACGTGCAGGAATTGACCGAGCATTTGCATGTGATTCAGCGGTACTTGTTGAACAGTACATTAAAGGAAAAGAATTGACGGTACCGGTCATCGGAAACTTCGGGAAAGAGGAAGCACTTCCTGTCATTGAAATCATTCCAAAAAATGAGTTTTACGACTATGAGTCGAAGTATACAGAAGGTGGTTCGATTCACGTATGTCCAGCCGAAATCTCGGATGAGTTGACGACGGAAGTGCAACAAGCGGCAGTCATGGCTCACCGTGCGCTCGGTTGCTCAGGGTATTCACGTTCTGATTTCCTTGTATCGGAAACGGGAGAAGCGTATATTTTAGAAACGAACACGTTGCCTGGAATGACGCCGTTGAGCCTCTTCCCGGACAGTGCAAAAACAGTCGGGATCTCGTACGGTGAGCTTTTAGAACGCTTTATGGAGCTAGCACTCGAACGTGAGTCGAAGTAAGACATCTGGATCATTCCATACTTCAAGAAAACGCTTTCATTATTTTTGTAAAACCCTTTCAAATTGAGCGCGTATCAGCTATACTTTTAAACGAATACGAGGTTAATTCTTGGGGGAGAATTGACAATTTAGGGGAGGAAACCTTCATGATTACGGATCAAGAAAAAGGTCATCAAAAACGAAAAAACATCTTGGAATCGACACAAGAGGTGATTCACGAAGCTTTAGATAAACTCGGCTATCCAGATGAGATGTACGAGTTGTTAAAAGAACCGCTTCGCATGCTGACCGTTCGGATCCCAGTTCGCATGGATGATGGCTCGACGAAAATTTTTACGGGTTATCGCGCTCAACATAACGATGCGGTCGGACCGACAAAAGGGGGAATTCGGTTCCACCCGAGCGTAACTGAGGTAGAAGTCAAAGCATTATCTGTATGGATGAGTTTAAAGGCGGGGATTGTCGACTTGCCATACGGTGGGGGGAAAGGCGGAATCGTCTGTGACCCACGTGAAATGAGTTTCCGTGAAATCGAACGATTGAGCCGTGGTTATGTGCGTGCCATTAGCCAAATCGTAGGACCGACAAAAGATATCCCTGCTCCGGACGTGTTCACGAACTCACAAATCATGGCCTGGATGATGGATGAGTATAGCCGAATCGATGAATTCAACTCACCAGGTTTTATTACAGGTAAACCGCTTGTACTTGGAGGTTCGCACGGTCGTGAAACTGCGACTGCGAAAGGTGTAGCTATCATGATTCGAGAGGCGGCACTCCGCCGTGGCATCGAATTGAAAGGTGCCCGTGTCGTTGTTCAAGGATTCGGGAACGCGGGTAGCTTCCTTTCGAAATTCATGTACGATGCAGGAGCAAAAGTGATTGCGGTCAGTGACGCGTATGGCGCGATCCATGACGAGAATGGCTTAGATATCCCTTACCTGTTAGACCGTCGTGATTCATTCGGTACGATTTCGACGCTCTTCAAAAACACAATCTCGAATAAAGAGATGTTAGAACTCGACTGTGACATTCTCGTGCCAGCTGCTATCGAGAATCAAATCACGGAAGATAATGCCGATGCCATTAAAGCTTCCATCGTAGTGGAAGCGGCGAACGGACCGACGACGAACGAAGCGACGAAAATCTTGACAGAGCGCGGGATTCTCCTCGTTCCGGACGTATTGGCATCAAGCGGCGGGGTCACGGTCTCTTACTTCGAATGGGTACAAAACAACCAAGGTTATTACTGGACGGAAGAAGAAGTCGAGGAAAAACTTGAAAAAGTACTCGTTCATTCGTTCAACACGGTTTACAACACATCTTCAGCCCGCAAAGTCGATATGCGTCTCGCTGCCTATATGGTCGGCGTACGTAAGATGGCGGAAGCGTCACGTTTCCGCGGTTGGGTTTAAATAAAAAAGT
>NZ_JAPEHX010000020.1:0-43284 GCF_028823655.1 Exiguobacterium sp. B2(2022)
GCGCTTCATTCAAAAATTGTAAAACTTTTTTTGCCTCATCGTTCAGTTTTCAAAGACCAATCGTTGTCGTGTTAGCGACTTTTTAATAATAGCGATTTGACTTGTGAAAGTCAACTACTTTTTATTATTTTTTTCGCTTTCTGATTATTGTTTCGTGAACAACATCAGCGACGTTTATTAATATATCAGCATCCTAAAAAACCGTCAACTGTTTTTCTAAAAAAACTTTATTTTTTTCTATTAACATCACTAAAAGAAAAAAACAGTCGTGGATCAACCCCTGACAAGGAGTAATCCACGACCGCTCGATCGTTAGGATGACTTAGAAGACATCTGCCTTTTTGTTTTCTTCTTCGCTGTTTCCGAAGAAGTCGGCTCTGCAACTTGTCCAGTCTGTTGGAAACGATGAAGCATCAATACTTGATAGGCGTTCGCAAACACGAGTGTCGCGAGTGCTGGCCAAAGTAATGGGATTTCATCAGTTGTTTGAAGCGCTGGAATCCATTCGATTAACGTAATCACCGTCATCAAGAAGAGTGTCGGAATGAAAGCACTCATATTCGTTTGTTTCGCCTTACTTACAGCAACTACCCAAGCGACAATTAATAGCACAGCCATCTCACCAATATAACGCCACATATGATCGTTCCCAAATGCGAGCATTCGTAAATAAACGGCATCAAAGATTGCGAAAGCAATCAGCAATACTTGAACACGATTCCATAGACGTGGTCCTCTAAACAAGTCGAGACCGACTCGGTGGATGATTAGGTAGGCGAAGAAGCCCATCATGCTGATCCCGGTCCATGTACTCGAGTAACTGAGTGCCGTGACAATTGCTTCCCAGGACTGACTGACCAAATAATCCGGGTTCGCCAATAAATTCATCAGGAACCCAAACAACGTCCCAAACACGAGCGTTGTCCAAAACAAACGTAAAAAACCTTGTACTTTCATCTCTCACCGATTCACCCTTCTATTTGTTGAATGACTGCTTGCGCCAACTCATCATACGTATGCTCAAACGGATGCCCATCACGATAGACAGATGGTGCAAAGTCTTCTTCGTTGTCATACGGCTGACCGAGTGGGATTTGAGCGAGGAGTTTACTCTTAAGTGCTTCTGAGAGTTTTTCTCCACCGCCATACCCAAATACGTATTCTTTCTCGCCTGTGACCTTACTTTCGAAGTAAGCCATGTTTTCAATGATCCCTAACACTTTATGGTTCGTTTTAATCGCCATTGCTCCTGCACGGGCAGCAACGAAGGCTGCTGTAGCGTGAGGTGTCGTCACGATCAACTCTTGACATGACGGGAGCATAGAGTGGATATCGAGCGCGACATCTCCTGTTCCTGGTGGTAAGTCGAGCAATAGATAGTCAAGGTCTCCCCACTCCACATCATTAAAGAAGTTGTTGAGCATCTTCCCGAGCATCGGTCCGCGCCAGATAACAGGTGCATTATCTTCAACAAAGAAGCCCATCGAGATGACTTTTACACCAAATCGCTCAACTGGAATGATTTTTTCTCCACGAACGACTGGACGTTCTTCGATTCCGAGCATATCTGGAACGCTGAAACCGTAAATGTCCGCGTCGATCAATCCAACTTTCTTCCCAGCACGTGCAAGCGCAACCGCTAAGTTGACGGATACTGTCGACTTCCCTACGCCACCTTTACCTGAAGCAATCGCGATAAATGTCGTTCCTGAATTCTCACGAAGGATTGCTGGCTTCGTTGCCTCCTTCAAACTTTCATCGTTCAATGCTTCAAAGCGAAGCCCGACCGTCTTAAAGCCTTTCCCCTTGAGCAATGTGACAATCTCTTGTTGTAACTGAAGCTGTTCCCCGCTCCCTGTTTGTCCGAGTGCCACTTTTACACTGACGTAATCTTCTTTAATGCGGATGTCTTTGACTCCCGCTGTATCTCCAAGCGTTCGGTTGATCGTTGGATCAACGAGCCCCGCCAATTCCTCGCGTACTTGCTCTACTGTAAGCATATCGCTTCCCCCTTATAACTGTTTCGATATCAGTATATCAAAAAAAGCGTTTTCTTGACGGCTTTGGAATCGACTAATTCAAACAAAAAACTCTCCACCCGAAAGGATGGAGAGTTCGAACCACTTCGCGAAGATTAACGCTTCGAGAATTGTGGTGCGCGACGTGCTGCTTTAAGACCGTATTTTTTACGTTTAACGCTTCGAGAATTGTGGTGCGCGACGTGCTGCTTTAAGACCGTATTTTTTACGTTCTTTCATACGAGCGTCACGAGTTAAGAAGCCTTTTTCTTTGAGGCTTGGACGGAATTCTGGGTCCGCTTGAAGAAGCGCACGTGATACGCCGTGGCGAATCGCTCCAGCTTGTCCAGTGTATCCACCACCGTTAACGTTAACGATTACATCGTATTTACCTTCTGTTTCAGTCAATACGAGTGGTGATTTAGCCATCATGATTAAAGTCTCATGACCGAAGTATTCTGAGATATCGCGGCCATTTACAACAACTTTACCGTCACCTGCAACGAGGTGAACGCGAGCCACCGAGTGTTTGCGGCGGCCTGTTCCGTAGTAACGTACATCTGCCATCGTTTAGTTCCTCCCTGTGTCTCGATTAACCGCGAAGTTCGTAAACTTCTGGTTTTTGTGCTTCATGCTTGTGTTCAGTTCCAGCGTAAACGTGGAGTTTGTTGAATTGTTGACGACCGAGTGATCCTTTTGGAAGCATCCCTTTGATCGCGAGTTCAAGCATACGCTCTGGACGTTTTGCGAGAAGCTCTTTTGCAGTTTGTGATTTCAAGCCGCCTGGATGACCTGAATGACGGTAGTAAATCTTGTCATTCAATTTGTTACCAGTCAATTTGATTTTCTCAGCGTTGATGATGATGACGTGGTCTCCGCAATCAACGTGTGGTGTGAAAGTCGGCTTGTGCTTACCGCGAAGAAGTGATGCTACTTCACTAGTCAAACGACCGAGTGTTTTGCCTTCTGCGTCGATAAGGAGCCATTTGCGTTCTACTTCAGATGCTTTAGCCATGAATGTTGTGCGCATGTGGAATACCTCCTAAAATGTCTGTTCACTTAATTTTTTTGATGCTTTATCATAATCCTAGTTTACGGGGCTAAGATTGTGGTTCATCTCTAAATGTGAAAATGAAATGCCAATGAATATAATACGATTTTATAGAGGGAATGTCAATCTACTTTTTCATAATTCACATTCCATAAATACAAACCGTGTGGGGGCGCGGTAATCCCCGCCATACGGCGGTCTTTCGCTTCCAGCATTTCGGTGATGTCAGCCGGCTTATATTTGCCTCTCCCTACCTCAATGACCGTCCCTACCATGATACGTACTTGATTATATAAGAAACCAGAACCGACGAAACGGAATACGATCTCATCCCCCATTTCGAGCACTTCTGCTTCAAAGATGGTACGAACACGGTCCTCGACTTCCGCCTTTGTCACAGAGAACGATGTAAAGTCGTGGGTGCCGACTAGCCGCTCCATCGCCTCACGCATTCGATCAAGGCTAAGGTCATACGTCACCGTGGCAGCATAGTGCCTTCTGAATGGATCCTCGGTCTTACGGATATGATAGCGATACTCTTTTCGCTTCGCCCCATATCGAGCATGGAACCCAGCATCCGCTTCTTCTGCTTGTTTGACGAGGATGTCGTCGGGCAACATCGCGTTCAACGCTTTGACAAACCGCTCCGCCGGCATCTGTAACGAAGTGTCAAAATGAATCACTTGTCCTAAGGCATGGACACGAGCGTCTGTACGACCTGAGGCGACAATTTTGACGGGATGGCGATGCATTCGTGTGAGAACTGCCTCAATCTCCGCTTGAATCGTGTTCCCATTTGGCTGTACTTGATATCCCGCGTAGTGTGTCCCGTCATAGGCAACTGTCAGTTTAATCCGTCTCATCCAATCCCTCTCAATCCGAACAATATGAGTGTTAACGCGACAAAAATCAGCAGTACTGCTGTATCACGCGTCTGCCACTCCATCTCGCGCAACCTCGTCCGTCCTTCACCCCCGCGATACCCACGAGCCTCCATCGCCGTAGCGAGGTCCTCAGCGCGCTTAAACGCCGAGATGAACAATGGAATCAATAAAGGGATGACTCCTTTTAAACGAGACTTCCATGGACCACTCATCAAATCAACCCCTCGTGCTTGCTGGGCTTTCATGATTCGGTCTGTCTCGTCTGCAAGAGTTGGTAAGAAGCGAAGCGAGATGGATAACATCAAGGCAATCTCGTGTGCCGGTACACGAATCCGCTCAAACGGTCGCAGACCCGCTTCAATCGAATCGGTCAATTCCATTGGCGTCGTCGTCAACGTGACGAGAGTCGTCAACATGACGAGATAGAAGAACCGGAGTGAGACAATCAGTCCCATCCGAATCCCTTCTGAGTAAATGGCAATCGGACCAAATTCAAAAAGGAGTGTCCCGTCACGATTAAATAATAACTGCAAGATCAACGTGAAGACGATCAAGAAAAGAATCATCCGTAAGCCATTCCATAAATAACGCCACGATAGTTGTGATAGTTTCACCGCAAATAACGTGAACGCTAGTAGAAACAAGTTCGTCCATAAGTTATCCGCTAAAAATACGACCGGGATAAATCCTAAAATAAAGAGTGTCTTCGCACGGGCATCGAGTGAATGGAGCCAGGAATGACCCGGTATATATTGACCAATAATCATATGGCTCCCCCTCTCAAGTGCTCTGCGATCCAATCCGCTAATTCGGCCTCCGTTCGTACGAGTGGAGTGACCGTTTCCCCAAAAGCCGGCGCTAGATCACGGGCGAATCGGAGAACGTGCGGGATATCAAGTTGGAGACGACGTACGAGAGCTTCATCCTGAAACAACTCAAACGGATCGCCATCGAACGCTACCTGTCCACGCTCCATCACGACGGCGCGTTCCGCGTAAGTGAGCACGTCATCCATATCGTGAGAAACGAGAATCAGCGTCAGATTCAGCTCTTCTCGTAATCGTTTAAATAATGCCAGCATATCTCGTCTGCCAATCGGATCGAGACCCGCTGTCGGTTCGTCGACGATGAGGACGTCGGGGCGGCTTGCTAAGACGCCCGCAATTGCGACGCGACGCATTTGCCCCCCAGAAAGGTCGAATGGAGAACGGTCCCATAGTGATTCATCTAAACCGACGAGACGAAGTGCCTCATGGGCACGCTCTTTTGCTTCGGCATCTGTCGCGCCAAAGTTGCGCGGACCGAACATGACGTCGCGTTCGACCGTCTCTTCAAACAATTGGTGCTCAGGATATTGAAAGACGAGCCCAACGCGACGCCGAAGCGGCAAGAGATTTTGTTTTTTATCACGACGCGTTCGAATTGGTGTGACCGTGATGTCATCGACCACGACACGTCCATCAGTCGGTCGTAATAAGCCGTTCATATGTTGAACGAGTGTTGATTTCCCAGAGCCCGTATGCCCAAGAAACGCAACAAGCGCTCCCGACGGAATGGTTACATTCACATCGCGCAGCGCGGTTCGTTCAAACGGAGTATTCATTTGATATTGATATGTTACTTCTTCAATGCGTATCGGCATAGATGGTTCACCAACTCCGAATGTTGTAGCATCAGACGATCGAGTGGAATGCCACGTGCCTTCAGTTCGAGTTGCATCCGGACAATGAACGGAACATCCAATTGAATGTCACGAAGCTGATCGGGATGTTGAAACACGTCTTCAGGTGTACCGGTCATCGCAATCTTACCTTTCGATAATGCAATGATACGGTCGGCAAACAACACTTCGTCGAGCTCGTGTGTAATGGCGACAACGGTCATCCCTTCTGAGACGAGCTGTCGTACCGTTTGTAATACCTCTTGTCGCCCAATTGGGTCGAGCATCGAGGTCGCTTCATCGAGCACGAGGACACGCGGGCGCATTGCGAGAGCCGCAGCTATCGCAACGCGCTGCTTTTGTCCACCGGATAACTGATGCGGTTCACGGTCCGCTAGTTCCGATAATCCAACGCGCGCTAGACTGTCATCAATTCGACGAACCATTTCTTGACGTGGAAGTCCCATGTTTTCGAGAGAAAATGCCACATCATCGCGCACGGTCGCCCCGACAAATTGATTGTCGGGATTTTGAAAGACGACCCCGATCCGCGTTCGAACGTCCCACACGTCTGCGGCGTTCGATGGATCGAGTGTCTCGACGCGGACTTCCCCCTGTTCAGGAATAAGAAGTCCGTTCCACAACTTCGTCAGTGTCGACTTACCAGAACCATTATGGCCGACAATCGCAAGCCATTCCCCTTTATATACATCGAGCGACAGGCCGTTAAGTGCCGGCTCAGACTGTCCAGGGTAATGAAATACGACGTCCCGTACCATAATTTGTGATTCCATAGGTCGACTCCTTTCTGATGTGGAAACAGGGCAATACGTCACCGCATGCCCTGTTGACTGCCTAATGAATTAGACGAGTTCGATGATTACAACTTCTGCACCATCACCGCGGCGTGGGCCGACTTTCATGATGCGCGTGTATCCACCTTGACGTTCAGCGTAGCGTGGAGCCACGTCTTCGAACAATTTTTGGATTGCGTCTTTTTCTCCAGCGTTCTCCTTACGAACGAATGAAGCTACTTGACGACGGGCATGAAGATCGCCACGTTTCCCAAGAGTGATCAATTTTTCAACGACTGGGCGAAGTTCTTTCGCTTTTTGTTCAGTTGTTTGAATGCGCTCGTTGATGATTAGGTCAGTTGCAAGATCACGCAAAAGCGCCTTGCGTTGCGAGCTTGTACGGCCAAGTTTCGAATAAGCCATTACATTTCCCTCCTTCGGTTGAACTTAGTCTTCTTTACGCAAGCCCAAACCGAGTTCGTCCAACTTGTGTTGAACTTCTTCGAGTGATTTACGTCCGAGGTTACGAACTTTCATCATCTCTTCCTCTGATTTGTTTGCGAGTTCTTGAACAGTGTTGATGCCAGCGCGCTTCAAGCAGTTGTACGAACGAACTGAGAGATCGAGTTCTTCAATCGTCATTTCGAGTACTTTTTCTTTTTGGTCTTCTTCTTTCTCGACCATGATTTCTGCGTTGAGAGCCTCATCTGTCAAACCAACGAAGATGTTCAAGTGTTCAGTCAAAATTTTTGCTCCTAATGACACAGCTTCTTCCGGACGAATTGAACCATCTGTCCACACGTCTAATAAAAGCTTATCAAAGCTAGCGTCTTGACCGACACGTGTTTTATCTACTTCGTAGTTCACGCGTTGAATCGGTGTATAGATCGAATCGATTGGAATGACCCCAATCGGCATATCATCACGTTTGTTATCTTCTGCCTGGACGTAACCACGACCACGGCGAGCAGTCAAACGCATGCGAAGCGTCGCATTGTCAGCGAGAGTCGCGATGTGGAGCTCAGGATTCAAGATTTCAACGTCGCTATCATGGGTAATGTCTGCCGCAGTGACAGCACCGGCACTTGAAACGTTAATCTCAAGCGTTTTCTCTTCTTCCGAGTACACTTTGAGTGCTAACTTCTTGAGGTTTAGTACGATTTGAGTAACGTCTTCGACGACACCGTCAATCGTAGAGAACTCGTGAAGCACGCCATCGATTTGAACCGCTGTTACCGCTGCACCTGGGAGCGATGACAATAGAATTCGACGTAGTGAGTTACCGAGAGTAGTGCCATATCCACGTTCAAGCGGTTCTACTACGAATTTACCAAACGTAGCGTCCTCGCTGATTTCGACCGTTTCGATCTTTGGTTTTTCAATCTCGATCATCTGAACCCCTCCTTGAGTATATCCTGCCGTGCAGTTTGAACTGCTAAAGTATAAGCTGTCGTGCTAGGTAAACCCCTCACACGTTCAAGCGATTATACGCGGCGACGTTTCGGAGGGCGGCAACCGTTGTGCGGAACTGGAGTTACGTCACGGATTGCAGTAACTTCGAGACCAGTAGCTTGGAGCGCACGGATAGCCGCTTCACGTCCAGCACCAGGACCTTTAACGTTAACTTCTACTGTACGCATACCGTTGTCCATTGCAACTTTCGCTGCAGTTTCAGCAGCCATTTGTGCTGCGAACGGAGTCGATTTACGTGATCCTTTAAATCCAAGGTTACCAGAAGTAGCCCATGAGATCGCGTTACCTTGCGTGTCAGTGATTGTAATGATTGTGTTGTTGAATGTAGAACGGATGTGTACCACACCGACTTCAACATGTTTTTTAACTTTACGTTTAGAACGTACGTTTTGCTTACGTTTCGCCATTGTTCAATTCCCTCCTTTACTTCTTCTTGTTCGCTACTGTACGGCGTGGGCCTTTACGAGTACGCGAGTTGTTCTTCGTGTTTTGACCGCGAACAGGGAGACTACGGCGATGACGGATACCGCGGTATGCGCCGATCTCGATCAAACGTTTGATGTTAAGTGAAACTTCACGACGAAGGTCACCTTCAACTTTGATTCCGTCAATTGCTTCACGGATACGGTTGAGTTCATCTTCAGTAAGGTCGCGTGTGCGTGTCTCTTCAGAAACGTTAGCAGCCTTCAAAATTTCTTGTGCTTTTGTTTTACCAATACCATAGATGTATGTGAGCGAAATAACGATACGTTTTTCGCGTGGAATATCTACACCAGCAATACGTGCCATGTGTGCACCTCCTCTGAAATTAACCTTGTTTTTGTTTGTGTTTCGGGTTTTCGCAAATTACCATTACTTTACCCTTACGGCGAATAACTTTACATTTTTCGCAAATCGGTTTTACCGACGGTCTTACTTTCATGAGTATACCCTCCTCCTGGAAAAATCGGAGTTACTTATAACGGTACGTAATCCGCCCGCGAGTCAAGTCGTATGGAGACAACTCAACAGTTACGCGGTCACCTGGAAGGATCCGAATGTAGTGCATCCGAATTTTCCCTGAGACGTGCGCGAGCACCGTGTGGCCGTTTTCTAACTCCACTTTAAACATTGCGTTCGGAAGTGGTTCGACAACAGTGCCTTCCACTTCAATGACATCTTGTTTCGCCATCATTTATTCCCCTTTCTATATGAAGATCTTTAGGAGCACAGACGATCTATTGCCATCTACTGTGAGAGAAGGATCCAGAATGGATCAGTATGAAACAATAGAGCCTCATTCACCGGAATCGAGTTTCGTTAAAATCTCGTATCCATCGTCTGTGATGGCGATGGTGTGCTCAAAGTGGGCGCACATGCTACCGTCCACTGTGACAACTGTCCAGTTATCAGCCAGTGTTCGAACATAGCGTTGACCAGCATTAACCATTGGTTCAATAGCTAACGTCATCCCAGTCTTCAGGCGCGGCCCTTTCCCCGGTGGACCATAGTGTGGAATTTGCGGTTCTTCATGCAAATTTTGTCCAACACCATGACCGACGTATTCGCGGACGACAGAGAAATCGTGTGATTCAACATATGCTTGAATCGCATGAGAAATATCTGTCAATCGCCCTCCAGCCTTGGCGTGCTCCAATCCTTTATACAGACTTTCTTCGGTTACGTCAAGTAGCCGCTGTGTCTCTTCTGAGATTGTTCCCACTGGATAAGTCCAAGCGGAATCTCCATGGTATCCATTATAGTAGGCACCGATGTCGATTGAGATAATATCTCCATCTTTCAATACCCGTTTTCCTGGAATGCCATGAACAAGCTCTTCATTCACCGAAGCGCAAACACTACCGGTAAAACCGTTATAGCCTTTAAACGATGGCGTCGCACCTTGGCTGCGAATGTAATCTTCCGCAATCTGGTCGAGCTCAAGCGTCGTGATTCCTGGTTTTATGTGCTGTTTGAGCACCTGGTGCGTTCGAGCAACAATTTGCCCAGCCTCACGCATAATCGCAATTTCACGAGGCGTCTTCGTGATGATCATTCAGTATCACCGAGTAATGCTTTGACATCGGCATATACGACATCGATTGGACGATCTCCATCCAATGTACGAAGATACCCTTTTTCAGCGTAAAAGTCAATGAGTGGTTTCGATTGCTCGATGTTGACGTCAAGGCGACGGCGAACCGTTTCCTCTTTATCGTCTTCACGTTGCATGAGAGCCGACCCATCCACATCACAGATGCCTTCCACTTTTGGTGGGTTGAAGATCACGTGATATGTCGCACCACATGTTGGGCAGATCCAACGACCTGTCAAACGTGGAACGAGAATTTCCGCATCCACATCGATGTTGACGACGTGGTCAATCTGTTTCCCCAAATCTTTAAGCAAACTTTCGAGTGCCTCTGCTTGAGCAACAGTACGCGGGAATCCATCAAGTAAGAAACCTTTTTCAGTGTCATCTTGGCTAAGACGTTCGCGTACGATTCCGATTGTTACCTCATCCGGTACGAGTTCGCCTTTATCCATGAATGACTTGGCTTCTTTACCGAGTGGCGTTCCGCCTTTGATTGCCGCACGAAACATGTCGCCTGTCGAAATGTGAGGGATTTGGTACTCTTCTACGATTTTAGCAGCTTGAGTCCCTTTCCCAGCACCCGGTAAGCCCATGAGTACTAGATTCATCTCGGTTAGCCTCCAGTTTTGATTTTCACGAAGGGCTTGTAAACACGACAGGAAGGAAGGGTCAACCCTTCCTTCCGCTTTAACGGATAAAGCCTTTATAGTGTCGTTTTACAAGTTGACTCTCGATTTGTTTCATCGTTTCGAGGGCTACCCCGATGACGATCAATAAGCTCGTTCCTCCGATTTGAACGGAAGTTGGAAGACCGGCAAGCTTAATGAAGATTGTCGGCATGATCGCCACAAGCGATAAGAAAATCGCTCCGAAGAAAGTCAATCGATACAGCAACTTCGTGATGTACTGTTCTGTTTGCGCCCCAGGACGAATCCCAGGAATATAACCACCTTGCTTCTGCAGGTTTTCTGCCATCTGCTCTGGGTTGACCTGAACAAATGTATAGAAGTAAGAGAACGCAATGATTAACGCAACGTAAATCGACATTCCGATTGGCGCCGTCGTGTCAAAGTACGTCTGTAATTTTTGCGTTGTCTCTGGAGAAGCAATGAAGCTTGCAACAGTTGGTGGTGTTACCATGAAGGAAATCGCGAAGATTACCGGGATAACACCTGCAGCGTTTAGCTTGATCGGCAAGTGCGTCGACTGACCGCCCACTGGGGTACGGTTTGCCGTGCGTTTTGCATATTGGATTGGAATTTTGCGTGCCGCTTGTTGAACATAAATGATCCCAACCGTCACAGCCAAAATGACAAGGGCCAATACAACCAAGTAAACGATGTTAATGAACAATGCATCTCCAGCGTTTTGGAGTTTTGTTTCATAAATCTGCGTAAAGATTCTTGGGAACCCAGCGACGATACCAGCGAAAATAATGATGGAAATACCATTCCCAACACCTTTCTCCGTTGTCATCTCACCAAGGAACATCAAGAACGCTGTACCCGCAGTGAGTACAATCGCGATCACAAAGTAAGTTGCCGTTCCCCATGTTTCATTGACGAGACCTGGGTAGAGGCGGGTGTCGCTTGGACAAAGCCTAAGATGATCGTCCCATAGCGCGTGACCGTCGCTAACTTTTTACGGCCCGCCTCTCCTTGTTTTGCCCATTCGGCAAACTTTGGAACGACGTCCATTTGTAAAAGTTGCACAACGATCGATGCCGTAATGTACGGCATGATCCCCATTGCGAACAAGGAGAAGTTCTGTAAAGCATTTCCTCCAAACAAGTTCAAGAAGTCAAGAAGACCTCCTGAGTCAAAACGCAACACATCCGTATTCACCATCGGCACCGGGATATGAGCCCCGATGCGGAAAATGATGATGATTGCGAGTGTGAAGAGAATACGCTGTCGAATATCTTTCACGCGCCACATATTGGAGATCGTCTGAAACATCAGATCACCTCAACTGTACCGCCAGCTGCTTCGATTGCTTCTTTCGCTGCACCCGAGAACTTGTTGGCTTTTACAGTCAATTTAGTTTCAAGCTTGCCGTTAGCAAGGACCTTGATTCCGTCTTTAGCAGAGCTGACTACACCAGTCTCGATTAAGAGTTCTGGAGTAACTTCAGTACCTGCTTCGAAACGGTTAAGCGTGTCTAGGGAAACAACCGCGTACTCTTTACGAGTTGGGTTGTTGAAACCGCGTTTTGGAAGACGACGGTAAAGTGGGTTTTGTCCACCTTCGAATCCTGGACGAACGCCACCGCCCGAACGAGCTTTTTGACCTTTGTGTCCACGGCCAGAAGTTTTACCGTTACCAGTCGCCATACCGCGACCGACACGGTTACGTTCGTGACGTGAACCTGGAGTTGGCTTCAATTCATGGAGTTTCATAGTGGCACCTCCTTATTTATTAAAATCTTTATTATTCGTTGATTTCTTTTACAGTCACAAGGTGCGACACTTTATTGATCATACCGCGCATCGCGACGTTGTCTGGGACAACGACCGTTTGATGCATTTTGCGAAGACCGAGTGTACGTACAGTAACACGCTGACCTTCCGGACGACCAATTGTGCTGCGTGTGAGGGTGATTGCGAGTTTCGCCATGTCTAGTTCCCTCCCTTAGTTAAGAAGTTCTTCTACGCTTTTACCACGTAGTTTAGCAACTTCCTCTGCTTTTTTGAGCTCAGTCAAGCCCTGTACCGTCGCACGGACGATGTTGATCGGTGTGTTTGAACCTAACGATTTCGAAAGGATGTCACCTACACCTGCAAGTTCGAGCACCGCACGAACTGGACCACCAGCGATAACCCCAGTACCTTCAGAAGCTGGTTTCATGAATACACGACCTGCTCCGAATACTCCTGTGATTTCGTGTGGAATTGTTGTACCAACCATAGGTACTTGTACCATGTTTTTCTTAGCGGCTTCAATAGCCTTGCGAATCGCTTCTGGCACCTCTTGTGCCTTACCTGTACCGAAACCGACGTGACCATTTTTGTCACCTACGACTACGAGAGCAGCAAAACGGAAGCGGCGGCCACCTTTTACGACTTTCGCGACGCGGTTTACGGTAACAACGCGTTCTTCAAGTTGTTCCATGTTAACGTCTAACTGGCGCATCGAGTGTCCCCTCCTTTTTATTAGAATTTAAGACCTGCTTCACGAGCTGCTTCTGCAACAGCTTTGACGCGGCCATGATAGAGGTATCCACCACGGTCGAACACAACTGTGTCGATACCTTTCTCGAGTGCACGTTCTGCAGCAAGTTTACCAACAGCTTTCGCTGCTTCAACGTTACCGCCATTTGTAAGATCGAGAGCTTTATCTTTCGAAGATGCAGACACAAGCGTTGTTTGTGCTGCGTCATCGATAAGTTGAACGTAAATGTGCTTGCTCGAACGGAATACGTTCAAACGTGGACGAGCTGCTGTCCCCGAGATCGTACGACGTACGCGAGCATGACGTTTTTTACGAACTGCATTTTTATCTGCCTTTGTGATCATTTATGCCACTCCTTTCCGTTCATTTCGTGACGAATTACTTACCAGTCTTACCTTCTTTACGGCGAATACGTTCATCAGAGTAACGAACACCTTTACCTTTGTAAGGTTCTGGAGCACGGTACGAGCGGATTTGAGCAGCAACGTGACCGACGCGCTCTTTGTTAATCCCTTTTACGATGATTTGCGTGTTTGAAGGAACTTCGATTTCGATACCTTCCTCAGCAACGTACTCGATTGGGTGCGAGTAGCCGAGGTTGAGGACGAGTTTGTTACCTTGCTTCGTAGCACGGTAACCAACCCCCGAGATCTCAAGTGTTTTTTGGAATCCGTTCGACACACCTTGTACCATGTTGGCAATAAGGGCACGTGTCGTACCGTGAATTGTGCGGCTTTCTTTCGATTCGTCTGGACGAACAACCGTCAATTCGTTCTCTTCAACTTTGATTTCCAATGCCGGGTTAGCTGAAAGCGAAAGTTCACCTTTAGCACCTTTTACTGTGACCGTGTTGTCATTAGCAACTGTTACAGTAACGCCAGCAGGAATCGTAACTGGTTTTTTACCAATACGTGACATTGATTACACCTCCGTTCTTGTTAGAAAAGTGACTTACCAGATGTAGGCGATCACTTCGCCGCCGACTTGTTGTTGGCGAGCTTCTTTATCAGTCATAAGACCTTTAGATGTCGAAAGAACTGCGATTCCGAGTCCTCCGAGTACTTTAGGCACTTCATCAGCTTTTGCGTATACGCGAAGACCTGGTTTCGAAATACGTTTGAGACCAGTGATTACACGTTCGTTGCTTGCTCCATATTTAAGGAAAAGACGAAGTGTACCTTGTTTAGCGTCCTCGATATATTCAACATCGCGAATGAAACCTTCACGCTTAAGGATTTCAGCGATCTCACGTTTAATGTTCGAAGCTGGAAGCTCCATTTTTTCATGGCGAACCATGTTAGCGTTACGGATACGTGTAAGCATATCTGCAATAGGGTCTGTCATTACCATGCGATGTACCTCCTTTCACACTGTTAGTGGATTACCAGCTTGCTTTTTTAACACCAGGGATTTGACCTTTGTATGCAAGATCACGGAACTTGATACGGCTGATCCCGAATTTACCCATGTAACCATGCGGACGACCTGTGATGCTGCAACGGTTGTGCAAGCGTACAGGTGACGAGTTACGTGGCAATTTGCTGAGTCCGATATAATCGCCTTCAGCTTTCAACTTCGCACGCTTTTCAGCGTAC
This sequence comes from Exiguobacterium sp. B2(2022), assembly GCF_028823655.1. NCBI lineage: Bacteria > Bacillati > Bacillota > Bacilli > Caryophanales > Exiguobacterium > Exiguobacterium sp. B2(2022). The sequence continues at coordinate 14,720 of NZ_JAPEHX010000020.1, forward strand.
TGGGCAACGAGTTTCTCGCGTTTAAGTTCGCGATTCACCATTGACTTTTTAGCCATGTTGTCGACCTCCCTCTAGATTATTTTTGGAATGGCATACCGAGAAGTGTGAGCAATTCACGTGCTTCTTCGTCTGTGTTTGCTGTTGTAACAACAACGATGTCCATACCGCGTACTTTAGATACTTTATCGTAATCGATCTCAGGGAAAATAAGTTGCTCTTTCACGCCAAGCGTGTAGTTACCGCGTCCGTCGAATGCTTTCTTCGATACACCGCGGAAGTCACGTACACGTGGAAGTGAAACAGTTACCAATTTGTCGAGGAAATCGTACATACGCTCGCCACGAAGTGTAACCTTCGCACCGATTGGCATACCTTCACGAAGCTTGAAACCAGCGATTGATTTCTTCGCTTTCGTTACGAGTGGTTTTTGACCTGAAAGAATTGTTAATTCTTCAACTGCCATGTCAAGTGCTTTCGAGTTCGAAACAGCATCACCTACACCCATGTTGATGACGATCTTTTCGATTTTCGGTACTTGCATGACCGAGTCATAGTTGAATTTATCCATCATCGCTTTCACGATGTCGCTTTTATACTTCTCTTGCAAACGGTTCATAGTCGAATGGACCTCCTTTCGTCACGTTCTTCTTATTTATCGAGTGATTCGCCCGATTTCGCGACACGAACTTTTTTACCATCGACTACTTTGAAACCAACGCGAGTTGGTTTGCCAGTTTTAGGGTCGAGTGGCATTACGTTCGAGACGTGAATTGGTGCTTCGATCTCAAGGATCCCGCCTTGTGGATTCGCTTGTGAAGGTTTTGAGTGTTTTTTCATCACGTTTACGCCTTCAACCACTACGCGGTTTTTGCTTGGCATAGCTTTGAGGATAACCCCTTGCTTGCCTTTATCTTTACCAGACATTACCTGGACTGTATCGCCTTTTTTAACATGCATCGTTTGCGCACCTCCTTATAGGATTGAAATTGGAAATTAAAGTACTTCCGGTGCCAACGAAACGATCTTCATGAATTCTTTTTCACGAAGTTCACGTGCAACTGGCCCGAAGATCCGTGTGCCGCGTGGGCTCTTGTCATCTTTGATAATGACTGCTGCGTTCTCATCGAAACGGATGTACGAACCATCTTTACGACGAGCGCCGCGTTTTGTACGAACGACAACTGCTCTGACAACGTCACCTTTTTTAACAACGCCACCTGGTGTTGCTTGTTTTACCGTAGCGACGATAACGTCACCGATGTTTGCAGTCTTACGACCAGAACCACCGAGAACCTTAATTGTCAACAGTTCACGCGCGCCAGAGTTGTCTGCTACTTTCAAGCGAGATTCTTGTTGAATCATGCGAGTGTACCTCCCTCCGGATGTTTAATAAATCCGAACTGTTATTAGATGATTACTGATTCTTCTACTACTGTTACAAGACGGAAACGTTTGTCTTTAGAAAGAGGACGTGTTTCCGCGATGCGAACGATATCGCCCACTTTAGCGACGTTGTTCTCATCGTGTGCTTTATATTTCTTCGTGTAGTTTACACGTTTGCCATAAAGTTTATGACGAACCTTTGTTTCTACTGCGACGACGATCGTTTTGTCCATTTTGTCAGACACGACGCGACCAGTGAACACTTTACGGTTGTTGCGTTCCATGAGTGTTACCTCCTCTCAAGAATCCGATGTAATTAGCCGTTGTTGATGCCGAGTTCGCGTTCACGAAGAATCGTTTTAGCACGCGCAATCGACTTGCGTACTTCACGGATACGAGCAGGATTCTCAAGCTGACCTGTAGCAAGTTGGAAGCGAAGGTTAAAGAGTTCTTCTTTCCACTCGCCCACTTTACCGTTGAGCTCTTCAGTTGTTGATTGACGGAGATCAGTTGCTTTCATTCGTATCACCACCATTTTCTTCACGTTTCACGAACTTACATTTTACTGGAAGTTTGTGCGATGCAAGACGAAGTGCCTCACGTGCCACTTCCTCAGATACACCTGCGATTTCGAACATTACTTTGCCAGGCTTAACTACAGCTACCCAGCCTTCTGGAGCACCTTTACCCGAACCCATTCGGACTTCGAGAGGCTTTTTAGTGTACGGCTTGTGTGGGAAGATCTTGATCCACACTTTACCACCACGTTTCATATAACGTGTCATTGCAATACGTGCTGATTCGATTTGACGGTTTGTAATCCAGCTCGCTTCGAGAGCTTGGAGACCGAACTCACCGAAGTGTACAGTTGTGCCGCGTTTAGCATTCCCGCGCATTTTACCACGGTGTACACGACGATATTTCACGCGTTTAGGTAACAACATAGTGTGTTGCCTCCTTCCTGAAAGAGTGTTTATTATTCAGCGTTTTTCGCTGTGTTGTTTTTTGTTGGAAGAACTTCACCGTGGTATAACCAAACTTTTACGCCGATTTTACCGTAAGTTGTGTCAGCTTCAGCTGTTCCGTAGTCGATGTCGGCACGGAGTGTGTGAAGTGGAACTGTTCCTTCCGAGTATTTCTCTGAACGAGCGATATCAGCGCCACCAAGACGACCAGAAACTTCTGTTTTGATCCCTTTGATGCCAGTACGCATCGAACGTTGAATTGATTGTTTCATTGCACGACGGAATGATACACGACCTTCCAATTGACGAGCAATGTTTTCTGCTACAAGCTTCGCAACAGCGTCAGCGTTTTTCACTTCAACAACGTTGATGTGAACGCGTTTTCCGTCAGCGATTTTTGTAATGTGTTTACGGAGTGATTCGATTTCAGAACCACCTTTACCGATTACCATACCTGGCTTCGCAGTGTGAAGCGAAATGTTCACGCGGTTTGCAGCGCGTTCGATTTCAACTTTAGAAACACTAGCATCCTTCATTTTGTTTTCGATGTATTCACGAATAACGAAGTCTTCATGAAGGAGATCAGCGTAGTCTTTCTCAGCGTACCAACGCGAATCCCAGTCTTTGATAACACCAACGCGAAGACCGTGCGGATTTACCTTTTGACCCACTACATATCCCTCCTTATTTCTCAGTTACCACGATGTGGATGTGGCTTGTGCGTTTGTTAATACGGCTTGCGCGACCCATCGCACGTGGGCGGAAGCGTTTGAGTGTTGGACCTTCGTTTACGTAAGCTTCTGTTACAACGAGGTTCTCAATGTTCATATCGTAGTTGTGCTCTGCGTTAGCAATCGCTGATTTTATTACTTTTTCAACGACTGGCGATGCTGCCTTGTTCGTGTGAGCAAGGACAGAGAGCGCTTCGCCGACTTGTTTCCCGCGAATTAAGTCTACAACGAGACGTGCTTTGCGAGGAGCAAGACGGACCATATTAGCTGATGCTTTAGCTTGCATGGATTTGACCTCCCCTCAAATTACCGTTTCGTTTTCTTGTCTGATCCGTGACCTTTGTACGTGCGTGTTGGAGCGAATTCACCAAGTTTGTGACCAACCATGTCTTCTGTCACGAATACTGGTACGTGTTTACGACCATCGTGCACACCGAACGTGTGACCCATGAATTCTGGGAAGATCGTCGAGCGACGTGACCAAGTTTTGATGACTTGCTTCTCACCAGATTCGTTGAGTTTGTCAACTTTAGCGAGCAAGTGGTGATCTGCGAATGGACCTTTTTTTAAGCTGCGACCCATGTTAGAACCTCCCTTTGGAATGATTCGGGAACGGCCCTTTCGAACCGCCCGAGAATCATGTAGTAATTATTTCTTACGGCGACGAAGGATGTACATGTCGCTCGATTTGTTTTTCTTACGAGTCTTAAGACCAAGAGCTGGTTTACCCCAAGGAGTAAGTGGGCCCGAACGACCGATTGGCGCACGACCTTCACCACCACCGTGTGGGTGATCAACCGGGTTCATTACAGAACCACGTACTGTTGGGCGTTTGCCTAACCAACGTGAACGTCCTGCTTTACCGATGTTTACGAGTTCGTGTTCTTCGTTACCAACTGAACCGATTGTCGCGCGGCAAGTGCCGAGGAACAAGCGTGATTCACCTGATTGAAGACGAACGATGACGTACTTGCCGTCACGTCCTTGGATTTGTGCCGATGCACCAGCCGCACGAACAAGCTGACCGCCTTTACCAGGCTTAAGCTCGATGTTGTGGATTGTTGTACCGACAGGGATGTTTACGAGTGGAAGAGCGTTCCCCACTTTGATATCCGCTTCAGGACCAGACATGATTTCCATGCCTACTTTGATGCCCTTAGGAGCGAGGATGTAACGTTTCTCACCATCTACATAGTTGATGAGTGCGATGTTTGCTGAACGGTTTGGATCGTATTCGATCGTTGCTACGCGTCCTGCAACGCCATCTTTGTTACGTTTGAAATCGATGATACGGTATTTACGCTTGTGACCGCCACCTTGGTGACGAACAGTCAAGCGACCTTGGTTGTTACGTCCGCCTTTTTTCGAAAGCTTTTCAGTTAACGATTTTTCAGGGCGATTCGTTGTGATCTCTGCAAAGTCGAGAGATGTCATGTTACGACGACCGTTAGTGGTCGGCTTAAACTTTTTGATTGCCATCGAGGATTCCCTCCTTTTCTTCTAAGGTAGTTAATTAACCGAGGAAGTCGATTGTGTTGCCTTCTGCAAGAGTTACGATCGCTTTTTTACGGCGAGCTGTGTAACCAGCGTGACGACCGACACGTTTCGCTTTCGGTTTGTAGTTCATTGTGTTTACCGAAGCAACTTTCACATTGAAGATTGTTTCGATAGCGTGTTTCACTTGCGATTTAGTCGCTTTTACGTCGATTTCGAAAACGTATTTGTTAGCTTCCATGAGGCTAACTGAACGCTCAGTGATGATCGGACGTTTGATGATATCGTATGCTTGAGCCATTATGCAAGCACCTCCTCTACCTTCGCAACCGCATCTTTAGTGAAGATGACTTTGTCGTTAGCAACGAGGTCAAGAACGTTTACGCCTGCTGCGTCGATCACAGTCACTCCTGGGATGTTACGAGCTGCGAGAGCGATAGTCTCATTGTAGTCCGCTGTGACTACAAGAGCCTTACGTTCTACTGATAAGCTGTTGAGTACAGCAGCCATATCTTTTGTTTTTGGTGCATCGAAAGCAAGGCCTTCGAGGACGATGATTTCGTTGTTTTGTACTTTCGACGAAAGAGCCGAGAGAAGCGCTAAACGACGAACCTTCTTAGGAAGTTTGTAAGAGTATGAACGTGGTGTTGGACCGAAGACTGTACCACCACCAACCCATTGTGGTGAGCGGATAGAACCTTGGCGCGCACGACCAGTTCCCTTTTGTTTCCATGGTTTACGGCCGCCACCGCGTACTTCCGAGCGACCTTTCGTATCGTGAGTACCTTGACGGCGTGATGCTTGTTGCATGACGATTGCGTCGTAAAGTACTGATTCGTTTGGCTCGATTCCGAAGATGGCTTCTGCCAATTCGATTTCGCCAACTTGTGAACCTGTTTGGTTAAGCAAAGCTACTTTAGGCATTCGTAATTCCTCCTTTCCGTGCAGTTAATTAGTTACCTTTGACCGCTGATTTGATGATGACGTTCGATTTACGAGCGCCTGGGATAGCACCTTTCACGAGGAGAAGGCCGCGTTCCACATCAACTTTAACGATTTCAAGGTTTTGAATTGTTTTACGCTCTCCACCCATTTGACCAGGAAGAAGTTTCCCTTTGAATACGCGGTTAGGAGCGACAGGACCCATCGAACCAGGACGACGGTGGTAGCGCGAACCGTGGGCCATTGGTCCACGTGATTGTCCGTGACGCTTGATCGCACCTTGGAATCCTTTACCTTTCGATGTACCTGTAACGTCTACTAATTCACCTGCAGCGAAAATGTCTGCCTTAATCTCTTGACCGATTTCGTATCCTTCTACTGAAGTACGAACTTCTTTGATGAAGCGCTTAGGTGTCGCGTTTGCTTTCGCAGCGTGACCTTTTGATGGTTTGTTTTGACGTGATTCTTTGATGTCTCCGAAACCAAGTTGAACTGCTTCGTAACCGTCTGTATCAACTGTTTTAAGTTGAAGAACGACGTTACCTTCTACAGCAACTACTGTTACCGGTACAACTTCGCCTGCTTCGTTGAAGATTTGAGTCATACCAAGTTTTGTTCCTAAGATTCCTTTAGCCATGAGATACACCTCCTGTTAAATAATTAATTGTCTCTTCTGGCTAGTATCTACTATATGAAGAATTAAAGTTTGATTTCGATGTCTACACCTGATGGTAACTCGAGACGCATAAGCGAATCGACTGTTTTCGGTGTTGGGTTTACGATGTCGATCAAGCGTTTGTGTGTACGCATTTCGAACTGCTCACGAGCATCTTTGTACTTGTGAACCGCACGAAGGATCGTGTAAACCGATTTTTCAGTTGGGAGCGGGATTGGACCCGATACCTTTGCACCTGAACGCTTCGCAGTGTCAACGATCTTCTCAGCTGATTGATCGAGAACGCGATGGTCATATGCTTTTAAACGAATACGAATTTTTTCATTTGCCATGTTTGTTTCCCTCCTTTGTCGCCTATTTTAAAAATAGACAATTCTCCGCGGAAATTTCCACACCGGCCATGGCAATGCTGCCTGGCGTGTCATAACCTCCCGCTTCAACGCAGCGTGCTTGTGTCAGCAGAGGCATCCGATCATTGCGAATCAACGATTGGACCCGTTTTCTGCTGTAAAGTCTCTCACCACTCGCACAAACACTTAATCATTATATCTAATCTGGTCATGGAATGCAAGATTAGATTTTTGAAGTTGCTGGTTGTCTGATGAGTTGCTCAACGTTCCCTAATGTAACAAGATTCGCGAGCTTTTGCAAGAGAAAATTCATTCTTTTATTGAACTATTTTTCAAACGAAGTCCCATGTCAACTCGACCTAGCGTTTCATCATCTCTCCAAATCGCTCCGTTACCCCTTCTACGACCGATTGTGGGGCTCTTCTTAAACATGCATGAACAATTCCTTCATTTATATCGTGTGTCTCAAAATAGCGAGCCAGACGCGTCAGTTTATCCTCTCTACCGATGACTGTATAAAGGACAATCCATTCTTCGAGGTGCATCCAGTTCCCTTCTGCTTCTATATAAGGATGTGTATAGATGCCGTCAGTACACTTCATGCGAAAACTGGACATGACATCTACGTCGGTCCCCTCGAAAACATACTCCCCAAAGTACGTCGTCAAGTACGCCTCATGTGGTTCAGATGATTGTTTCTCTCCAGCACGACTCAAGATCTGGTCTAACCGTTCAAACTGATCGGGCTCTACGAAAACATCAATGTCATTCGTTTCGTCGACAATGCCATGATGCTTTAACAGTTGCGAACCACCGATACGATATGCGATTCCATTCAAGCGACAAATCGTCTCCAATTGTTTCAACATGACGTCACTCCTTTCTCGTATGCTTCATCTTACCACGCTCATCCAGAAACACAAAAAAGCAGCCCGCATATTGCGGACTGCTTGAAGTTGTTCAGTTGAATCAATCGATTACTCGATGATTTCTGTTACTGAACCAGCACCTACAGTACGGCCACCCTCACGGATAGAGAAACGTGTACCGTCTTCGATCGCGATTGTAGAAATCAATTCGATCGTCAACTCGATGTTGTCTCCTGGCATTACCATTTCAGTACCTTCTGGAAGGTGAACGATACCTGTTACGTCAGTTGTACGGAAGTAGAACTGCGGGCGGTAGTTCGCGAAGAATGGCGTGTGACGGCCACCCTCTTCTTTAGAAAGAACGTAGATTGATGCTTTGAATTTTGAGTGTGGTGTGATTGAACCTGGCTTAGCAAGTACTTGTCCACGCTCGATGTCGTCACGTGATACACCACGGAGAAGTGCACCGATGTTGTCGCCAGCTTCAGCATAGTCAAGAAGCTTACGGAACATCTCTACACCAGTACATACAGTTTTCTTAGTTTCTTCTGTAAGACCAACGATTTCGATCTCGTCGTTGACGCGGAGAACACCACGCTCAACACGACCAGTCGCTACAGTACCACGACCAGTGATTGAGAATACGTCCTCAACAGGCATCATGAAGTCTTTGTCTGTGTCACGAACTGGTTCTGGGATGTACTCATCAACAGCGTTCATGAGTTCCATAACTTTTTCTTCCCACTGAGCTTCACCGTTAAGTGCGCCAAGTGCAGAACCTTTGATTACAGGGAGGTCGTCGCCTGGGAAGTCGTATTCAGAAAGAAGTTCACGGATTTCCATTTCAACGAGTTCGAGGAGCTCTTCGTCGTCTACCATGTCAACTTTGTTCATGAAGACTACGATGTAAGGAACACCTACTTGACGTGAAAGAAGGATGTGCTCACGTGTTTGTGGCATTGGGCCATCTGTTGCAGATACAACGAGGATCGCGCCGTCCATTTGAGCAGCACCAGTGATCATGTTTTTAACATAGTCAGCGTGTCCTGGGCAGTCAACGTGTGCGTAGTGACGCTTGTCAGTTTCGTACTCGATGTGAGCTGTTGCGATTGTGATACCGCGCTCGCGCTCTTCTGGAGCACCATCGATTTGGTCAAACTTAGTAGCTGTTTTACCTTGTGCACGTGAAAGTACAGCAGAGATTGCTGCAGTCAAAGTTGTTTTACCGTGGTCGACGTGGCCGATTGTACCAACGTTAACGTGCGGTTTAGAACGGTCGAATTTTTCTTTACCCATTCTAGATTCCTCCTCTATTAAACGATTAGTTTTTATTTAACTAGGAAGACGTAGGTTACTTTTAACATACGTCCTCCTTAGCTTACAACAATCAATCTAGCGATACAACCGTTATTAGCCGTTCGCTTTTTTGACGATTTCTTCAGCAATTGATTTCGGTACTTCTTCGTAGTGATCGAAGTGCATCGAGTACGTTCCACGTCCTTGTGTACGTGAACGAAGTGATGTTGCGTAACCGAACATTTCTGAAAGTGGAATCATCGCTTTAACGACTTGTGCGTTACCGCGAGCTTCCATACCTTCTACGCGTCCACGGCGTGACGTTACGTCACCCATGATGTCACCCATGTATTCTTCAGGGATAACAACTTCAACACGCATCATTGGCTCAAGGATGACAGCTTTCGCTTGGTCCTTAAGTTGTTTAACCGCCATCGAAGCAGCAACTTTAAACGCCATCTCGTTCGAGTCGACATCGTGGTACGATCCGAATACGAGGCGAGCTTTAACGTCAACTACTGGGTAACCAGCGAGGATACCGTTTTCGAGGGCTTCTTCAATCCCGTTTTGAACAGCTGGGACGTATTCACGTGGTACAACACCACCGACGATCTTGTTCTCGAACTCGAATCCAGCGCCTTCTTCGTTCGGCTCGAATTCTACGACAACGTGACCGTACTGACCGCGTCCACCAGACTGACGAACGAATTTCGAATCGATCTTCGCAGCGCCACGGATTGTTTCACGGTAAGCAACTTGTGGTGCACCAACGTTAGCTTCTACTTTGAATTCGCGACGCATACGGTCAACGAGGATATCAAGGTGAAGCTCACCCATACCAGAGATGATCGTTTGACCAGTCTCAGGGTTTGTTTCAGTGCGGAATGTTGGATCTTCTTCTGCGAGTTTCGCAAGAGCTTGACCCATCTTATCTTGGTCTGCTTTCGATTTAGGCTCGATTGCAACCGAGATAACTGGTTCTGGGAACGTCATTGACTCGAGAACGATGTTATCTTTCTCTGTGCAAAGCGTGTCACCAGTAGTCGTGTCTTTGAAACCAACAGCAGCGGCGATGTCACCAGCGTATACCATTGGAATCTCTTCACGGCTGTTTGCGTGCATTTGAAGGATACGACCGAGACGCTCACGCTTCCCTTTAGTCGAGTTCTTCACGTATGATCCTGCTTCAGCTGTACCAGAGTACACGCGGAAGAACGTCAATTTACCGACGTAAGGGTCAGTCATAACTTTGAACGCAAGTGCTGAGAATGGAGCTTCGTCAGAAGGCTCACGCGTGATTTCTTCTTCTGTATCGAGGTTGATCCCTTTGATTGACTCAACATCAACTGGTGATGGGAGGTAATCAACAACGGCGTTAAGCATGAGCTGAACACCTTTGTTCTTGAAGGCAGAACCAACGAGTACAGGGTAGAATTCAACGCTAAGTGTCGCTTGACGGATTGCAGCTTTCAATTCATCGATTGAAATCTCTTCACCTTCAAGGTACTTCATCATCAACTCTTCGTTGAAGTCAGCAACACCTTCGATCAATTGACCGCGAAGTTCTTCAGCTTGGTCAGCCATGTCAGCTGGGAAGCCATCTGTTACTTCGATGTCAGTACCGAGGTCGTTGTTGTACATGTAAGTCTTCATTTCAACGAGATCGATGATCCCTTTGAAATCGTCCTCTGCTCCGATTGGGAGTTGGATCGCGTAAGCGTTCGCTTGAAGACGATCGTGGAGCGTCTTCACAGAGTACAAGAAGTCTGCGCCGATTTTATCCATCTTGTTGACGAATACGACACGTGGTACACCATATGTCGTCGCTTGACGCCATACAGTTTCAGTTTGTGGTTCTACACCTGACTGAGCGTCAAGTACAGCAACAGCACCATCAAGTACACGGAGTGAACGTTCAACTTCTACTGTGAAGTCTACGTGTCCAGGTGTATCGATGATGTTTACACGGTGGCCATTCCACTGTGCAGTTGTCGCAGCTGAAGTGATCGTGATTCCACGCTCTTGCTCCTGCTCCATCCAGTCCATTTGTGAAGCACCTTCGTGCGTTTCACCAATTTTGTGGATACGACCTGTGTAATAAAGAATACGTTCAGTTGTTGTCGTTTTACCGGCATCGATGTGAGCCATGATCCCGATGTTACGAGTATTCTTTAGGGAGAATTCTCTTGCCATACTGGGTATTCTCCTTCCGCATGTTTGATTTTCGTGTGCGCGCACACGATATGATTATACCCGAAAGCCACTCCGTTAAGCCATGCTTGGCGGAGTGGACTTTACGATTAAATTACCAACGATAGTGAGCAAACGCTTTGTTTGCTTCTGCCATCTTATGCATGTCTTCGCGTTTCTTAACAGACGCACCAGTGTTGTTGGCTGCATCCATGATTTCGTTCGCGATACGTTGCTCCATCGTTTTTTCGTTGCGGAGACGAGCGTAGTTCACGAGGTAACGAAGACCAAGTGTTGTACGGCGCTCTGGACGAACTTCAACAGGAACTTGGTAGTTAGCTCCACCTACACGGCGTGCTTTAACTTCAAGTACAGGCATGATGTTGTTCATTGCTTCTTCGAACACTTCCATAGGCTCTTTGCCTGAGCGTTCAGCGATGATGCCAAATGCGTTGTAAATGATAGTTTGAGCTGTACCTTTTTTACCGTCTAACATGACACGGTTAATGAGGCGAGTTACCAATTTCGAGTTGTAGATCGGATCTGCGATAACGTCACGACGTTCTGCACGGTTTTTACGCATCCGAGTACCCTCCTTTCAAAATTTCAATTGTATTTTAGTTGGCGAGAATTACTTCTTCGCAGCTTTCGGACGCTTCGTACCGTATTTAGAACGGCCTTGCATACGTCCATCAACACCTGCAGTGTCAAGCGCACCACGAACGATGTGGTAACGTACCCCTGGTAAGTCTTTTACACGTCCTCCACGGATAAGAACAACGCTGTGCTCTTGAAGGTTGTGGCCAATACCTGGAATGTACGCAGTCACTTCGATTTGGTTAGTTAAACGAACACGAGCATACTTACGAAGCGCCGAGTTCGGTTTCTTCGGAGTCATTGTACCAACACGTGTACAAACACCACGTTTTTGTGGTGAGCTCACGTTTGTTTGTGACTTGATGAAACTGTTGTAACCTTTGTTAAGTGCTGGAGAGTCAGATTTAACGACTTTCGATTTACGTCCTTTACGGACTAACTGGTTAATAGTAGGCATCTTTGAAGATCCTCCCTTCCTGAATGTTGCTATTTTCTAGTCCCACCGACCCGGGTGGTTCATTTAAGGTCATAACGAAACGCTTTTACGAGGCGTAGGCATTCCATGACCTCGCAAAAACGTGAGTTATACCTTGAAAGTGGCAATTGTAGCAGCCAAACCTTCCCGTAGAAAGTTCGGATGGACGTCCAAGTAGCTTGCCGACTGCTGGACATCGTTGTCATCGACAACAACCGATTGGCGGCACTAAATCATAGTAGCACCGCCAACCTGCGCTGTCAAGACGTATTTTACTCGACGGTTGTATCTTCGAGTGCAACTGGCACCTCATCTTCTTTAAGTTCAACATCGCGGTAGACAGCCATTCCAGTACCAGCTGGAACGAGTTTACCGATGATGACGTTCTCTTTGAGTCCGAGGAGATAGTCGCGTTTCCCTTTGATTGCCGCATCTGTCAAGACACGAGTCGTTTCTTGGAACGAAGCCGCTGAGAGGAACGAATCTGTCTCAAGCGATGCTTTCGTGATCCCGAGAAGGACTGGTTTTGCAGTCGCTGGGTGTTTTCCGTCACGAATCGCATCTTTACACGCTTCTTTGAAGACGCTGATGTCGACAAGTGAACCTGGGAGAAGTGGTGTGTCACCAGACTCGATGACTTTGACACGACGAAGCATTTGGCGAACCATAACCTCAACGTGCTTGTCACCAATTTCTACCCCTTGCATCCGGTATACTTTTTGAACTTCTTGGAGAAGATAGTTCTGAACACCAGACACACCACGGACGGCGAGCAATTCTTTCGGATCGATCGAACCTTCCGTGAAGACTTCACCGGCTTCTACTGTATCGCCGATTTGAACACGGAGACGCGCTCCGAATGGAATCGTGTAAGAACGTGTTTCACTGAATCCTTCGACCGTGAGTTCACGTTTGTCACGCGATTCCGTGAAGTCGATGACCGTACCAGAGATTTCCGAGATGACCGCTTGACCTTTCGGGTTACGGGCTTCGAATACCTCTTGGATACGTGGAAGACCTTGTGTGATATCGTCTCCGGCAACCCCACCTGTGTGGAAGGTACGCATTGTAAGCTGCGTTCCTGGCTCACCGATTGATTGTGCGGCGATGATACCGACGGCTTCCCCGACTTCAACGTTTGATCCAGTAGCCAAGTTACGTCCGTAACACTTCTTACATACGCCGTGTGACGTGTTACATGTGAAGGCTGTACGGATTTCTACTTGCTCGACACCTGCATCAACGATGACGCGTGCGATGTCTTCTGTGATCAATTCGTTCTTATCAATCAACACTTCGCCCGTTTCAGGGTGTGTGACTGTTTCAAACGATGTACGTCCGACGAGACGGTCGTACAAGTTTTCGATTTCTTCCGTACCTTCGCGGAGTGCAGATACACGGATCCCGCGGTCTGTTCCACAATCTTCTTCACGGATGATGACATCTTGCGCAACGTCAACGAGACGACGCGTCAAGTAACCTGAGTCGGCTGTCTTCAAGGCTGTATCGGCAAGACCTTTACGAGCCCCGTGAGTCGAGATGAAGTACTCTTGAACCGTCAGACCTTCACGGAACGACGATTTGATTGGAAGTTCGATGATGCGACCAGATGGAGCGGCCATCAAACCACGCATACCCGCAAGCTGCGTAAAGTTAGATGCGTTACCACGGGCACCAGAATCAGACATCATGAAGATCGGGTTCAAGCGGTTGAGGGATTTCATCAATCGAGATTGAATTTCATCCTTCGCTTCGTTCCAAGCACGTACAACGCGCTCGTAACGCTCATCTTCTGTGATGAGACCACGACGGAACGACTTCATGATTTGGTCGACTTGTTTTTGTGCCTCATCCAAGATTTCCTGTTTATCAGGAAGTACGATGATGTCGGCGATCCCAACTGTCACACCGGCTTTCGTCGAGTGTTTGAAGCCGAGATCTTTCATGCGGTCAAGCATGCGGCTTGTTTCAGTCGTTTCAAACTTCTGGAACACTTCCGCGATGACTTTTCCGAGGAATCCTTTTTTGAACGGGTCGATAATTGGACGTGATGCGATTTCTTCCGCAACGTTCGCCCCTTTGTCGATGAAGTACTTATCAGGAGTTGCTTCCTGCAAGTTTTCCATTGTCGGCTCGTTCAAGTATGGGAACGTGTTTGGCAAGATCTCGTTGAAGATCATCTTACCAACAGTCGTAATAAGCAATTTCTCGTTCTGTTCGTCTGTGAACGTCGGGTTGTTGAGCGTACGTGCCGGAAGTGCCACACGCGAGTGCAAGTGGACATATCCGTTTTGGTAAGCGATCAACGCCTCGTTGACGTTCGAGAACACTTTCCCTTGACCGACGGCGTCTTCACGTTCGAGTGAGATGTAGTAGTTACCGAGGACCATATCCTGCGATGGTGTAACAACCGGTTTTCCGTCTTTCGGGTTCAAGATGTTCTGTGCAGCGAGCATGAGAAGACGTGCTTCCGCTTGTGCTTCTGCAGAAAGCGGAACGTGGACGGCCATTTGGTCACCATCGAAGTCGGCGTTATAAGCCGTACATACGAGTGGGTGAAGGCGAATCGCACGACCTTCAACAAGAATCGGTTCGAATGCTTGAATACCAAGACGGTGAAGTGTCGGGGCACGGTTCAAGAGAACCGGATGCTCACGGATGACTTCTTCAAGGACGCCCCAGATTTCAGGTTGCATCTTCTCGATTTTGCGTTTTGCGTTCTTGATGTTCGAAGCGATGCCGCGACCGACAAGCTCTTTCATCACGAACGGTTTGAAGAGCTCAAGTGCCATCTCTTTTGGAAGACCACACTGATACATCTTCAAGTTCGGTCCGACGACGATAACCGAACGTCCTGAGTAGTCGACCCGTTTACCAAGAAGGTTTTGACGGAAGCGACCTTGTTTCCCTTTCAACATGTGTGAAAGTGATTTGAGCGGACGGTTACCAGGACCTGTTACCGGACGACCACGACGACCGTTGTCGATGAGGGCGTCAACCGCTTCTTGAAGCATGCGCTTCTCGTTTTGCACGATGATGTTCGGCGCGCCGAGGTCGAGCAAACGTTTGAGACGGTTGTTACGGTTGATGACTCGACGATACAAGTCGTTCAAGTCAGATGTCGCAAAGCGTCCACCGTCGAGCTGTACCATTGGGCGAAGCTCTGGTGGGATGACAGGAAGTACTTCAAGGATCATCCAATCCGGATTGTTCCCTGATGTGAAGAACGCATCGAGAACTTCCAAACGCTTGATCGCACGTGTACGACGTTGACCTTGGACAGTTTTCAACTCTTCACGAAGCTCGCTCACTTCTTTTTCAAGATTGACGTCTTGAAGGAGTGTACGGATGGCTTCAGCACCCATGTCTGCTTTGAAGTCACTACCGTATTTTTCACGATAGAGACGGAATTCTTTTTCCGAGAGAAGTTGTTTCTTCTCGAGCGGTGTATCACCTGGCTCTGTAACCACGTAAGAAGCGAAGTAAATCACTTCTTCGAGTGCACGTGGTGACATATCGAGAACAAGCCCCATGCGGCTTGGAATTCCTTTGAAGTACCAGATGTGCGAAACTGGTGCCGCGAGCTCGATATGGCCCATTCGCTCGCGACGCACTTTCGCTTTCGTCACTTCAACGCCACAGCGGTCACAAATGACTCCTTTATAACGGATACGTTTGTACTTCCCGCAGTAACATTCCCAGTCTTTCGTAGGACCGAAGATTCGTTCACAGAATAATCCGTCCTTCTCTGGTTTAAGTGTACGATAGTTGATCGTTTCCGGCTTTTTGACTTCACCGTAAGACCACGAACGGATCTTCTCTGATGAAGCCAAGCCGATTTTCATATATTCAAATCGATTAACATCTACCAAGGGGCCGACCTCCCTTTTCGCCTTATTCCTCTTCCGTAACAGTCGGTTGAACGACTTGTTCTAACGCCGATGTTGCGTTCGGGATGTTGTCGTCATCTTCATCTTTCATTTCGACTTCTTCATCATCCGCTGACATCATCTTGACTTCCATACCGAGCGCTTGAAGCTCTTTGATCAAGACGCGGAATGATTCAGGAACGCCCGCTTTCGGAACGCTCTCGCCTTTCACGATGGCCTCGTATGCTTTCACACGACCAACCGTGTCATCCGACTTGATTGTCAAGATTTCTTGGAGCGTGTAGGCTGCGCCGTACGCTTCAAGAGCCCAAACTTCCATCTCCCCGAAGCGCTGACCACCGAACTGTGCTTTACCACCGAGCGGTTGTTGCGTAACGAGTGAGTATGGTCCAGTCGAACGAGCGTGAAGTTTGTCATCAACCATGTGCGCGAGTTTGATCATATACATGACACCGACAGAGACACGGTTATCGAACGGTTCACCCGTACGACCGTCATAGAGACGCGTCTTCGCATCTTTATCCATACCAGCCTCTTCAATCGTTGCCCATACGTCTTCCTCACGCGCTCCATCGAATACAGGTGTCGCCACTTTGATGCCGAGCTTCTTCGCCGCCATCCCTAAGTGAAGTTCAAGCACCTGACCGATGTTCATACGAGATGGTACCCCAAGCGGGTTGAGCATGATGTCAACCGGTGTACCGTCTGGCATGTATGGCATATCTTCTTCAGGGAGGATCCGCGAGATAACACCTTTGTTACCGTGACGTCCCGCCATCTTATCCCCTTCGTGAATCTTACGTTTTTGAACGATGTAGACACGTACCATCTGGTTGACGCCTGGAGACAACTCGTCGCCGTTTTCACGGTCGAACACTTTGACATCCAAGATGATTCCGTCTCCACCGTTTGGTACACGAAGTGACGTATCACGTACTTCACGTGCCTTCTCACCGAAGATTGCGTGCAAGAGACGCTCTTCCGCCGTCAATTCCGTAACTCCCTTAGGTGTTACTTTACCGACGAGGATATCGCCATCCTTGACTTCAGCTCCGATGCGGATAATTCCACGATCGTCCAAGTTACGAAGCGCGTCATCTCCGACGTTTGGAATATCACGTGTGATTTCCTCTGGTCCGAGTTTCGTGTCACGTGACTCTGACTCGTACTCTTCGATATGAATCGATGTGTACACATCATCTTTCACGAGACGCTCACTCATGATGATCGCATCCTCATAGTTGTAACCATCCCATGTCATGAAGGCAACGACGACGTTACGGCCGAGCGCGAGCTCACCCATATCCATCGACGGACCGTCTGCAAGGATTTCTCCTTTTTCGACACGGTCGCCAGCTGCGATGATTGGTTTTTGGTTGTAGCATGTCCCTTGGTTAGAACGGACATATTTTTGAAGTTTGTAGCGGTCTAAATCACCTGAAACCTCAGAACCGTTAACGTCAGACGTACGACGGATCAAGATTTCACGCGCTGTGACACGCTCAACGACACCTGGGTATTTTGCAACGATTGCTGCCCCAGAGTCTTTCGCAGACACGTACTCCATTCCAGTACCGACGATCGGTGAATCTGGTTGGAGAAGCGGTACTGCTTGACGTTGCATGTTCGCTCCCATGAGGGCACGGTTCGAGTCATCGTTCTCAAGGAACGGGATACATGCTGTCGCGGCAGAAACAACCTGTTTCGGCGAAACGTCCATGTAATCGACTCGGCTTGGCTCAACTGACAAGTTTTGTCCGCGGAAACGGCAAAGAACTTGTTCGTCTGCAAAGTGACCGTCTTCTGTGAGCGGCATGTTCGCCTGTGCGACGACATAGAGGTCTTCCTCATCAGCCGTCATATATTGGATATCGCCAGTGACAAGACCTGTTTCCGGGTCAACGCGACGATACGGTGCTTCGATGAAACCGTACTCGTTCACTTTCGCATAAGACGAGAGTGAGTTGATGAGTCCGATGTTCGGTCCCTCTGGTGTTTCGATTGGACACATCCGACCGTAGTGCGAATAGTGAACGTCTCGAACTTCGAAACCAGCACGCTCACGTGTCAAACCACCCGGTCCAAGTGCAGAGAGACGACGTTTGTGCGTCAACTCAGCGAGCGGGTTCGTCTGGTCCATGAACTGTGACAATTGCGAGCTACCGAAGAACTCTTTCAGTGATGCGATAACCGGGCGAATGTTGATAAGCGCCTGCGGTGTGATCGCGTTTTGATCTTGAATCGACATACGTTCTTTTACAACACGTTCCATACGAGAAAGCCCGATACGGAATTGGTTTTGGAGAAGTTCTCCGACTGAACGAAGACGACGGTTTCCTAAGTGGTCGATGTCATCTGTTGTTCCGACTTCGTGAAGTAAGTTGAAGAAGTAGTTGATTGAAGCGATAATATCAGCCGGCGTAATATGTTTAATACTACGGTCGATATTGCCATTTCCGATGATGTTCAAGACACGCTCTCCATCTGGGTCATCTGGTGAGATGACTTTGATTGATTGAAGACCGAACGGTTCACCTTCAGCGACACCACCAGTTGGTTCCGCATCGACATAACCGAGGCCGCTCTCCAAGTGTGGGAGGATACGATCTAAGTTGCGGCGATCGAGGACTGTTCCAGCTTCAGCGAGTACTTCGCCTGTTTCTGGGTCCACGAGCGTTTCCGCCAATTTTTGACCGAACAAACGGTTCTTAAGATGAAGCTTTTTGTTCATCTTGTAGCGACCGACGTTCGCTAAATCATAACGTTTCGGGTCGAAGAAACGTGACACGAGAAGTGATTTCGCATTTTCTACCGTTGGTGGTTCACCAGGGCGGAGACGCTCATAAATCTCGATCAACGCTTTCTCTGTAGACTCTGTATTATCTTTTTCAAGGGTGTTACGAAGGTATTCGTCATCCCCGAGAAGGTCGATAATCTCTTGGTCCGTACCGAATCCGAGGGCACGCAACAACACCGTTACCGGGATTTTACGGGTACGGTCGATACGAACATAAACGATATCTTTGGCATCTGTCTCGAGTTCGAGCCAAGCACCACGGTTCGGGATGACGGTTGCGCCAAATCCACGTTTACCGTTTTTATCGAGTTTAGCGTTATAGTACACGCTCGGTGAACGAACAAGCTGGGAAACGATGACGCGTTCTGCACCATTAATGATAAACGTTCCCGATTCTGTCATGAGCGGGAAATCACCCATGAATACTTCTTGTTCCTTAAGCTCACCTGTCTCTTTGTTTTGGAGACGTACTTTTACGCGAAGTGGCGCAGAATAAGTAACGTCGCGCTCCTTCGATTCATCGATTGAATACTTCGGCTCACTGAGCGAGTAATCGATGAACTCCAATACAAGGTTTCCTGTGAAGTCGGAAATCGGTGAAATGTCCGTGAACATTTCCTTCAATCCTTCACGCAAGAACCACTCATAAGAAGCAGTTTGAATTTCAATCAAATTCGGAAGCTCTAATACCTCACTGATACGGGCAAAGCTTCTTCTCTGACGGTGACGACCGTACTGAACAAGTTGACCAGTCAACTGATTCACCTCTCAGACCCCCAATTCTTTAGCGAATTTTTCGGGCGTAGTAATCGAACATTGTCATTGAATGTCGCTCGTTTTCCGTCTCTAAAAAGCAGCAGACACGGCAGTTTCAAGCGAATTCCATTCCAATGGCATTTTATAATGTTAGCATATACGTTATAGCGAGTCAACAAGACTTCACCGTTTGTCAAGACCGAATTGCTCGGAAAATAAAGTAACCTTTTTCTTTCGCAATCGTTTCGACTTGACCAAACACCTCTTCTAATAACTTCTTAGCAGAAGGCGCTCCTTGTTTTTTCTGAATGACGACATAGATTGCTCCTCCATCGACCAAATGCGCATGTGCTTCACGCAAGATCGTATGGACGACTTGTTTCCCCGCACGAATCGGCGGATTGGTGACAATGGCGGCAAACCGTTCTCCCCCCACCGCGTCATACGCGTGAGAAAGTCGTGTTTCGACCGTCACTCCATTACGGGCGGCGTTTTGCTCAGAGAGCGCCAGCGCACGCTCATTCACATCGATGAGCAAGGCTTCACGCCCAGAGGCATCGGCAAGCGAGATCCCCATCGGACCATAGCCACAGCCTACATCTAAAATACGTCCTGAGACATCAGGCACTTCAAACGACTCAATTAAAAGACGCGACCCAAAATCGACTGATCCTTTCGAGAACACACCGCGGTCCGAAGTGAAATGATACTGTTTCCCTCGCAACTCGTACGTCCATGTCTCCGGGGCACTTTCCGAACGTGGATCGTTCGTATAGTAATGATCTCCCATGCGTTGAACCTCCTAACCCTTTCTTCAAGGAAATAAATGAAGCTCGCCATGGCGAGCTTCTATAGGTTGTGAAGTTGAATTACTTAACTTCAACAGATGCGCCAGCTTCTTCAAGCTTAGCTTTGATTGACTCAGCGTCTTCTTTAGAAACGCCTTCTTTGACTGGAGCTGGAGTTCCGTCAACGAGTGCTTTTGCTTCTTTAAGGCCGAGACCTGTGATTTCACGAACAGCTTTGATGACGTTGATTTTACCAGCGCCAGCGTTTGTGAGTACTACGTCGAATTCAGTTTTCTCTTCAGCTGCTGCGCCTGCGCCAGCACCTGCAACTGCTACTGGAGCTGCTGCTGATACGCCGAATTCTTCTTCGATTGTTTTTACGAGTTCGTTAAGTTCGAGAACCGTCATTGATTTGAGGTCTTCGATGAATTGCTCTTTGTTGAAAGCCATTATGGTTTTCCTCCTTTGATGTTGTGAAAAAGTTTTTTGAGTTACGCTACGCGACAAAAATTAAGCTGATTGCTCTTCTTTTTGTTCTGCGATTGCGTTTGTTGCGACTGCGAGCCCACGGATTGGAGCTTGAAGTACGCTGAGAAGCATCGAGAGAAGACCATCGCGTGATGGAAGTTCTGCAAGGGCTTTGATTTCTTCGAGTGAAG
This sequence comes from Exiguobacterium sp. B2(2022), assembly GCF_028823655.1. Taxonomy (NCBI): domain Bacteria; kingdom Bacillati; phylum Bacillota; class Bacilli; order Caryophanales; genus Exiguobacterium; species Exiguobacterium sp. B2(2022). The sequence goes on from NZ_JAPEHX010000020.1 coordinate 35,578, forward strand.
TCACTTTGCCTTCGATGATTCCGCCTTTGAGTTCGAGCGCTTTGTGCTCTTTCGAGAAGTCGTTCAAGATCTTCGCTGGAGCAACAACGTCTTCGTTAGAGAAGGCGATTGCTGTAGGACCAGTGAAGACTTCGTCAAGACCTTCGAAGTTCGACTGAGTAGCTGCGCGGCGAAGAAGACCGTTCTTGTAAACTTTGAACTCGATTCCAGCGTCACGGAGTGATTTACGGAGTGTAGTCACTTCTTCAACTGTAAGTCCACGGTAGTCAACAACAACTGTTCCAACGCTCGCTTGCATTTTCTCAGCGATTTCATCGACGAGTGCCGATTTCTGAGCTACGATTTTTTCGTTTGCCATGTGTTTGCACCTCCTAGTCAATTCTTATACCGGACGAGAGGCTGCTCTCCAAAAGAAATCCCTCGTATGAAGACATACGAGGGCGTAATTGTTTGAAAGTAAACCTGTGACAACAGGCTCAAGTTCGAGCAAAGACACCTCGGAAGGGTTTACGGACCGATGTCCACCTTCTGTCTACGGTAATCCAACATATTCGGTTGAACGTGTATTACTTTAACAGCGGCGTCACACGTTGTCAACAATTTATTTCAACAAGATTACTTAAGGAAATCCGCAGTCGCTACACGGATCCCAGGACCCATTGTAGATGAAAGCGCGATGTTTTTAAGGTAAGTTCCTTTTGCAGTAGCAGGCTTCACTTTCATGAGTGTTTCGAGGATTGTCTCGATGTTCTCAGTAAGTTTAGATGCTTCAAATGATTTCTTACCAACTGGAACGTGGATGTTACCAGCTTTATCAACACGGTATTCAACTTTACCAGCTTTGATATCCGCGATTGCTTTTTCTACGTCAAAAGTAACTGTTCCTGTTTTCGGGTTAGGCATGAGGCCTTTAGGTCCGAGAACACGACCAAGTTTACCAACTTCACCCATCATGTCAGGTGTCGCAACGATTACATCGAAGTCGAACCATCCTTGTTGGATTTTGTTGATGTACTCAGCGTCGCCAACGTAGTCTGCGCCAGCAGCTTCCGCTTCTTTCACTTTCTCACCTTTTGCGAAGACGAGAACTTTTTGTGTTTTACCAGTACCGTGTGGAAGTACAACGGCACCACGGATTTGTTGGTCTGCTTTCTTCGGATCTACGCCGAGACGGACAGCAACTTCGATTGTTTCATCGAATTTAGCAGTAGCTGTTTTTTGAACGAGCTCGACAGCTTCAGCGAGGTCGTATGACTTCGTGCGGTCAACAAGCTTAGCTGCTTCTTGGTGTTTTTTACCCATGATCTTTTCCTCCTTGTGGTTAGCGGAATTTCCTCCCACATAATGAAGGGATTGAAGGTGAGCAGTATTCACCGACAACCCCAGAGACTAACAATTAGTCTTCGATTACAATACCCATACTACGTGCAGTACCTTCAACCATAAGCATCGCTGTTTCTACAGATGATGCGTTAAGGTCAGGCATTTTAAGTTCAGCGATTTCGCGAACTTTGTCACGCTTAACCGTTGCTACTTTCTTACGGTTTGGTTCACCAGAACCACTCTCGATACCAGCAGCTTTCTTCAAGAGAACTGCAGCTGGTGGAGTTTTCGTAATAAATGTAAACGAACGATCTTCGTATACCGTGATGACTACAGGAATAATCAATCCGGCTTGGTCTTGTGTACGAGCGTTGAACTCTTTACAGAATCCCATGATGTTAACACCTGCTTGACCAAGTGCTGGACCTACTGGTGGTGCTGGGTTAGCTTTACCAGCTGGGATTTGAAGTTTAACGAGTTTAGAAACTTTTTTCGCCACGAGACACACCTCCTTAAGTCTAAAATGTGGTTTCTTGGACGTTGTGCGCCCTCCCACTCAATCTATTAGGTCGAGTTTGTACCGAAATATAGCACAACATCAAACATTTTCGATTGTACCATCCGTTTCACGGATTAGCAAGTGGGTTTAGTTAATTTTCTGAACTTGTTCGAAATCAAGCTCAATTTTTGTTTCGCGACCGAACATGTCGACCACGACTTTGAGCTTCTCTTTGTCGGCTTCAATCTCGTCGATTGTCCCCTCAAAGTTCTCGAACGCGCCTTCTTTCACGCGGACAAGGTCACCGAGCTCGTAGTTGTAACGATCTTTCTTCTCGATGAGTCCCATTTGTGACAAGACGTTTGTCACTTCATCCGGTTGGAGCGGGATCGGTTTTGCACCGCCGCCCGTTGAACCGAGGAAGCCGGTGACGTTAGGCGTGTTGCGGACAACATACCATGAATCGTCAGTCATGACCATCTCTACGAACACATAGCCCGGGAAACTTTTGACTTCACGCTCTTTAATTTTCTTTTCGCCACTCTTTAATGTGACTTCTTCTTGCGTCGTTTCAGTCGGGACGAGGACGCGGAAAATTTTATCTTCCATGTTCATCGAACCGATTCGACGTTCTAGGTTTTCTTTGACGTTATTCTCAAAACCTGAGTACGTCTGGACAACAAACCATTGTTTCTCCACGGCTTTCACCTCTTCCTTAGTTAATCAATAAATTGACGAGATAGCTGACTCCAGTATCTACGCCGAACACGAACAGGCCAATCACGACAACAGTCGCGATGACGGTAACGGTATATTTCGTGAGTTCTTTACGAGTTGGCCAACTCGTTTTTTTCAACTCTTTCCATACGTCGCGCAAAAAGTTCATGGTAGCTTCCTCCTACATTGAATGCCAATCTACGTTACTTTGATTCTCGATGCATCGTATGCGTATTACAGCGGCGACAAAACTTTTTCATTTCAAGCCGTGTCGACACACCATCTTTTTTTGTCGTCGAATACTCCCGAGACCCACATTCTGAGCAAGCGAGACTTACTTTCTTTGCCATTCATAAAAAACGCCTCCTGTAAATGGCGTCTACGGACAAGGCGCTGCTTTTAAAGTATCACATAGGAGGCACGGGGTCAATAATCGGTTAGCTCGTGAGCATCCGGACGTCGACATGACGTTCGAATTTCTTCTTCACACGCTGTAACGCATTATCAATCGATTTGACATGACGGTCGAGGTCGTCTGAAATCTCTTGATAAGAACGTCCGTCTAAATAAAGACGCAACACTTTCCGCTCGAGATCACTCAAAATCTCATCCATCTTCGCTTCCATAAACGTCTGTTCTTCTTGTGTCACGATGAGTTCTTGTGGATCCGTCGGATGTGGTGGCAAGATGACATCGAGTAACGTCCGGTCGGATTCCTCGTCGAAAATCGGTTTATCGAGTGACACATATGAGTTGAGCGGAATATGCTTTTGACGCGTCGCCGTCTTGATTGCCGTGATCATCTGACGAGTGATGCACATCTCAGCAAAACTTTTGAACGAGGCGAGTCGCTCGTCTTTATAGTCCCGCACCCCTTTATAAAGACCGATCATGCCCTCTTGGACGATGTCCTCATGATCTGCACCAATCAAGAAATAAGAACGTGCTTTCGCGCGTACAAAATACCGGTATCGTTCAATCAAAAACTCGAGCGCGTCGCTATCCCCTTCGTTGCGCGCCAATAAGACCAACTCTTCGTCTGACATTTTTTCAAACTGTTCGTACGGCCATCCGTTCATGCTCGTTACCCCCCGGCGATTGATCCTGAACTATGTAAGGTTTTGTCCCATTATAGGACCCCCTACTCCTATGCGTCAAACAAATTTCTAAAAATTCCGTCAATTAAATGCTGTGTAACTCATATATGTAATAGTATACAACATTCCTTTGCAAAAAAATGTCAAAATCGAAACAAAGACGAGTCCATTTCATGAACTCGTCCGTGATTTCAATCACCTTTTGATTTACGACGTCGCATTTCTTCAAATCGTTCTTGAATATGCGGAGGAATATCGATCGTTTTTCGATTCGATTGTTCCTTCTCTAATGAGAGACGTTGTTGCTCAATCAATGTTTTGGCATGCTTCCAATCTTTTAACAACTCGGTCGCGGGGACTCGTAAGGCACCTTGGCCGAAAATGACCCACTGCTCGGTGAAATCGTTCGTCGCAACGAATAGTGTGACGAGTCGGTTATCTACCAGTTCGTGCGCTCGTCGCTCAATCCACTCGTCCGCCGTCTCGTTCTCTTTCGTATAGACGACATCGACACGACTTCGTTTTTCTTTCGATTCACGACCGTAACGCATATGGGCATCAAAGACGACGGTGACTTCTTTTCCAGATACGGCCTGATATTCCGCCATCGCTTCAATTAACAAATTGCGCGCTTGATCAAAATCCATATCGCGCAAACTTCTTAAATGCGGCCACGCCCCAATGATGTTATATCCGTCGACAAGAAGGAGCTCGCGTTTTTGAATACTCATGCTAACGGGTTACGTGAGCGATGCACTTCATACAGAAGGAGTGCCGCTGCAACAGATGCATTGAGTGACGTGACATGACCAACCATTGGTAAATGAACGAGGAAGTCGCATGATTCACGCACGAGACGGCTCATTCCTTTTCCTTCACTTCCGATGACCACGACAAGTGGCATATTCCCATCTAATCGACGATAGTCCTGACTCTCTTTCGCATCGGTCCCGACGACCCATAGTCCTTTTTCTTTCAATTCTTCAAGTGTCCGCGTCAAATTCGTCACGCGCGCAACCGGGATATGCTCAATCGCCCCAGTCGACGCTTTGGCGACCGTTTGAGTCAAACCGACCGAGCGGCGTTTCGGGATGATGATTCCATGTGCGCCGACAGCATCCGCGGTCCGTAAAATGGAACCGAGGTTATGTGGGTCCTCGAGTTCATCTAGCAAAATAAAGAGCGGTGTCTCTTCTTTTGAAGCGGCGAGTGCGAACATGTCCTCGATGGTTTTATATTCATAGGCCGCGACGGCTGCCACGACACCCTGATGATGTTCACTACCAGCCATCTTCTCAAGCTTTGTTTTCGGTACGAATGACACTTGGACGGATGCTTCATTCGCCATCGCGATGATTTGAGCGAGCGGGCCTTTTTGTTGCCCTTCCATGATAAATACTTTGTTCATGTCGCGACCGCTTCGAAGTGCTTCGAGTACAGGGTTTCGCCCGTAAAGGAAATCGATCCCTTCCTCCATTACGTCTACTTCCTTATAGTCCGGTCGTTCCGACTTTTGATGGCGCGAACGCTCTGGACGTTCCCCACGTGGGCGGTCAAACGTTCGTTTTTCCGCACCTCGTTTTCCGTCATGTCGTTTCGGTCGACTCGGCTTCGAGTCGTTCGAACGCTTGTTTGATGAGTTCTTCAAGACGATCCCTTCTTTCTGTTAAGTAGATATAGCCAATCAATGCCTCGAATGCTGTGGAATAACGATACGTATGGACGTCGACCCGCTTCGGAATCGAGCCTGATTTCGCATTTTTGCCACGTCTGACGACGGCTTGTTCTTCTTCCGTCAACACGTCCGTCTCTAGCCAATAGGTCACGACGCTCGCTTGCGCCCGCGCGTTCACATAACGGACGGCACCTCGATGCAAATCGTTCGGTCGCGTCAACCCTTGCTCGAGCAGTCTTTCTCGTACGGCCAATTCATATACCACGTCACCCATGTAGGCGAGCGCGAGGGCATTCATTTGTTCCGGTTGCATCATAACCGCTTCCACCGAACCCCTTGGGCCGTGTCTTCGAGTTGGATGTTTTGTTCTTTCAGTAAATCACGAATCTCGTCAGCCCGGGAAAAGTTACGTGCTGCGCGTGCGTCGTTTCGTTCTTGAATCAATTGATCGATTTCAGCATCAAGCAGTTCTTTCTCTTCAGCGAGCGTCAATCCGAGCACACCTGTCAATTCGTCGAATAACGTGAGAACTTGTTCGAGTGTCGCTTTTGCCACATGGTCCGCCTTGGCGTAAATGTTCGCTTCTCGTGCCAAGTCAAAGAGGACAGTCATCGCATTGGCCGTATTGATATCGTCATCCATCGATTCGATGAACGACGTCTTGATTGCTTCAAGTTTCCGCTCCATCGACTCGCTCGGTTCACCAAGTCCAGCCGTTACCGATAAACGATATTCGATGTTTTGATACGCTTCTTTGATTCGACTCCAACCGTTTGCCGCCTGTTCAATCAATTCACGGCTATAGTTGATCGGATGACGATAATGGACGGACAACATGAAGAAACGAAGAACCATTGGATCTACTTCTTTCAGCGCTTCGTGGACGAGAAGGAAGTTTCCGAGCGATTTGGACATTTTCTCATTTTCAATGTTGATGAATCCGTTATGCAGCCAATAGTTGGCGAACTTCGCATGGTTGCAAGCTTCTGACTGGGCAATCTCATTCTCGTGGTGTGGGAATTTTAAATCATGACCACCTGCATGGATATCAATCGTTGCACCAAGATGCTTTTTCGCCATCGCCGAGCATTCGATATGCCAACCTGGTCGCCCTTTGCCCCACGGACTATCCCAAGAAGGTTCGTCCGGTTTAGCGGCCTTCCATAGAACGAAGTCGAGCGGGTCTTCTTTCTTTTCGCCGACATCGACGCGCGAGCCTGCCCGTAAATCTTCGATCGATTGTTGACTTAGCTTTCCGTATGTCTCAAACTTCTTCGTCCGGAAATAAACGTCGCCTTCTGATTCATAAGCGAACCCTTCCGTCTCTAGCTGACGGATGAACTCGATGATCTCTTCCATCGTATCGGTAACACGCGGGTGAACGTCTGCCGGTTGCACGTTCAATGCTCCCGTATCGGCCAAATAAGCCTCAATATAACGATTCGTCAACGTCTCGGTGTCTTCCCCAAGTTCGTTCGCGGTACGAATGATCTTGTCGTCTACGTCCGTGAAGTTTAGGACGTATTTCACCTCATACCCACGATATGTCAAATAACGACGAACCGTATCGAAGGCGATGGCCGGACGGGCATTCCCGACATGGATGTAGTTGTAGACGGTCGGTCCGCACACATACATGGATACTTTCCCCGGAACAATCGGGACAAACGGTTCTTTTTTATTCGTGAGACTGTTGTACAGCTGAATCATGCGTTTTCTCCTCCATCCGCTTTTCAAGCGTCGCTAATTTTTGTTGTAGTTCATCCACTGCCGCTTCTAAACGTTCTTGACACTCGCGGTCCGGATCCGGGAAACGATGATCGAGGTCATGTTGCTTCACACGCTTCCCGTTTCGAATGACGACACGTCCTGGAATCCCGACAACGGTCGAATCAGACGGTACATCGTTCAAGACGACAGAGCTCGCTCCGATTTTGACGCAATCGCCAACCGTAATGTTTCCGAGCACTTTCGCCCCTGCTGAGATGAGTACGTCACTCCCAATCGTCGGGTGACGCTTCCCTTTTTCTTTCCCCGTTCCACCCAATGTGACGCCTTGATAAATCGTCACGTCGTTTCCGATAATCGCCGTCTCTCCGATGACGACACCGAAACCATGATCGATGAATACACGGTCGCCGAGAACTGCTCCGGGATGAATTTCAATCCCGGTCAACCAGCGACTGAACTGGGCTAATAGCTTGGCCACCAGCTTCACGTTGCGCTTCCATAATCCGTGCGCGATACGATGTGCCCATATGGCGTGTAGGCCCGGATACGTCAGTGCCACCTCAACTTTCGAGCGGGCTGCAGGGTCTAGTTCCAAGACAGTCCGCAAGTCTTCACGCACACTGCTCCAAAATCCCATAATTGATATCTCCTTTTCTTATACAAAA
>NZ_JAPEHX010000021.1:0-42006 GCF_028823655.1 Exiguobacterium sp. B2(2022)
TGTTTATGTCCTCGGTCGACCAAGTAGTCGCCGAGACGTTCGGATGATGGGTTTATAGTTCGGATGAATGAGTTCCGTTGATTCAACAATCAATTCGATGACAATCAGGACCACGACGAACGTGATGACGGCACCGAGCATTGTCGTCTTCGCAAACAAGATGGATGAAATGCCGAAGAATAGCGTCATCCCATACATGAGCAGAACGGCTTGGCGCGTCGTGAATCCCATGTCAATCAACTGGTGGTGCATATGCGACTTGTCCGGTGACATCGGCGGTCGACCTTGGACGAGCCGACGAACGATCGCGAAAATCGTATCCGAGATCGGCAAGCCGAGCAAAAGGACCGGGACGACGAGTGAAAACAATGTCACGTTCTTAAATCCGATCAGCGAGAAGACGGCGAGCATATAGCCGAGAAACAGCGCTCCCGTGTCCCCCATGAAAATTTTTGCCGGGTAGAAGTTGTGGACGAGAAAGCCGAGCGTGCTCGCAAGCAACAACAAAGCCATCATCGTCAAATAGACGTTCCCTTGAATGATTGCCAAGACGGCAATCGTTCCGAGGGCGATACTCGAGACACCCGCAGCGAGCCCGTCGAGTCCGTCAATCAAGTTGATCGCGTTCGTGATCCCAATCAGCCAAAGAACGGTGACCGGGATACTCCATGACCCGAGATACAGTTGCTGATCGAACGGGAGATTGACGAGCTCGATGCGCATCCCAGAGTTCAAGACGACGACCGTCGCAATCATCTGCCCCATCAACTTCACACGGGCAGAGAGCTGGAAACGGTCATCAATCAGTCCGGTCAGGAGAATCACGACGGCCCCGATCAAGATGGCGTCATTATAACGACTCGTCGGAAGCAGCAGCGCATAGCCGATGAAGAAGGCGATGAAGATCGCCAAACCACCGATTCGTGGCATCGTCCGTATATGTACTTTTCGTGCGTTCGGATGATCGACTGCACCGATAAAGAATGCGAATCGACGAACGAGCGGTGTAATCAAGATGGCCATTACAAAACTGACCAACATGGCAATCCATAGCATGGGCCGACAGTTCCTCTCTCAAAAAAATAGACTCTGGCGAATTATATCATATTTTGAATCGATGAGTTGTTATCAGTCCGTTTACAACAAAAAGTTGGGACGATGGGGCGTTCCCCATCGGCTCAAACTTATGAAAGTGTTACGGCTACTTCTTCTGCTGGTTCATATGTATAGAGGCCGCGGCCAATCTTTTTAATCTCTGGGTTGACCCCTTCAATCTTCACCATCAATTGGTAGATGTTACTAATGTGATGGCGGTAACGAAGTTCGAGCTCCATCTGGATATCACGTACGCTCATCGTCTGACGCTCTTTCAAAAGATCCGTCACTTGATGAACATATACTTCGAGCGGATAACGCTGATTCACACGACGTGGACGTAGGCGTTTTGATGCATCAGTCGTTGAGTCTGTTTCCTCTTTGTCCCGACTCAATTCCGCAATCAAATATTCCGCACGTCGTTGCAATTGACGATAAGATTCTTCGATTTCCATCAATTCTCGATAAATGTGTTCATTCACATTCGTAGATTCCATACACAAATCCCCTTCTACATCCAATTAATTTTAGGAATTCCCTATTTTAAATCAGCAATTCCTAATAATCCCTTGATATCTTCTATAAAAGTGTAACGGATTTGTAATGTGCTTGTCATCTCTTTTTGGGCAATATTGTCTATTCGGGACTTTTGGACTATAAAAAGACGGCGACTGTTCGGGGCAGTCGCCGTCTCACGGAAGATGATTGTAGTCCATTACACGCGAGCGCGTTCGAGGATGCGATCGAGTGAAAGTTCATCGGTAGAAGCAACGATGAGGTCTGCATGACCAAGCATCGATTCTTCCCCGACGGCGACAGCAAACATGTTTGCCGCTTTGATTGCAGTTACGCCTGCAGCCGCGTCTTCAACGCCGATGGCGAGTTCGGGTTTCACGCCAAGGGCAGAAGCGGCTTTCAAAAACACTTCGGGGTGTGGTTTTGACTGGGCGACAGTTGCTGCATCGACAATATGATCGAAGTAGTGACGGACACCTAGTGCGTCAACGACCGCAAATGCGTTCTTTGAAGCAGACGCCATTCCGATTTTAAGTCCCGCCTCTTTGATTTCATCCAGGAATGAAACGATGCCAGGAAGAAGATCGTCAGATGAGATATGTTGAATGAGTTCAACGTAATGCTCGTTTTTCTTTTGAGCGAGTTCTTCTTTCTCTTCCGGCGTAAAGTCGTTCTGTTTTCCGCCGAGCGTAAGGATCCGCTCGAGCGATTCAGTCCGACTCACCCCTTTGAGCGTTTCGTTGAATTCGCGGTCAAATGGAATTCCGAGCTCTTCACCGAGCTGCTTCCAAGCGAGGTAATGGTACTCTGCCGTGTCAGTGATGACACCGTCCAAATCGAAAATCACTGCTTCAATCGTTAACATACATGCTTTCCGCCTTTCCTTCAAATGCTTGTGTCGTCAGACTACATTTAGGGAACTTGACAAGTACCCGTCGCACGTTTGGTCAATGATGCAAACGGTTGCACTTGTTCGATTTCTATTATAAATGAAAACGTTATCTTGATGCAACCGTTTTCGCAAAAATCAAAAAAAGAGAAGAGCCCTCTGCTCTCCCCTCTCATTTACAGTTGGATCCCTACGACTTTCACGTTCACCGAACGTGGTGTCATCGCAAGCATCGTGTCCATATCTTGCGTGATTCGCTCTTGAACCGCCGTCACCGTTTTGATGATCGACTGCCCATATGCGATATAAAGTGACAAGTTGATTGTGATGCCTTCTTCTGACTCATCGACTTTCACATGCTTCATGAGCGCACGTTCTGACAATTTCGTGTCTTCTTGCGTGAACGATACGTGTTTCGTTTCTTTGACCGCGACTGCGGCGATCATTTCTACGACATGACGTGAGACGTTCACGTCACCTTCTGTGCTGTGCATTCCATTTTCGTATGGCATAGGGTCACTTCCTTAACTCTAGTTTCGTTTCCTCTTTATAAAGTGTAGCGGAAATGAAGCGTTTAGAAAAGACTTTACCCTTTCACACCTTTCGTATTTTGTACGCGCCTCACGTCAATCTCGACGAGCGGACGTAAGAGACGAACCATCGGCGGACTGATAATCACGAGTACCATCACGAATGCGACACCGAACAAGACGAGCAATTGCATCCACGACGTCGGCATGAATCCAGCCGGCACGAACGCTTTCCAAGCGACGACGAAGAAGACGTGAACGAGATAGACATACAAGCTATATCGTCCTGCCCTCGAGAAGATTGGTAGTTTTCGTCCCGGAATGATGAGCGCGAAACTGATCGACATGAGAAGTGACACCGTATAGACGATCAAGAATGCGAACGGTCCGCTCCACATCGCCTCCGGCACCGCCGTATCATAAGCGAAGCGGAACTTGAACAAGTTTCCGATATGATAGAACGTGTCATCTTGTTGGACGCGCATGGAAATCAACAGGCCAATCGTCAACGTGACAAAGACAATCGCCCCCCCAATCCGGTAGCGGTTCCGTTGTTCAGCCCGTTTCGGCAATTCAAAGAAATTGAGTGTGTTCCGTTCGGACATCCAGTTCCCGATCAAGAAGAACGGATAGAACATGATCACTTTTCGTAACGCGAAATAGCCGGTCGCCTCCGCCTGGAACCCGAACAGGAGCGCAAATAGAAGCGCGTATAGCACATACCCTTTCAGCTGCGTCACGTACGGGGTGATGATGTACCAGAAAATGATCGCCATCAAATACCATAGTGCCCAATACGGTTTCAACAGATTCAGTCCCGGATTCTCCAGCGAGAAAATCGGGATGCCTTCTGTGAAAGCGAACCATGACCCGAGAATGACTTGCCAGATGACGTAGACGACGAACAACTGGATCACACGTAAATAACGGTTCTCCCGATAGAAGTAACCGCTTAGCATAATGAATAACGGCATATGGAAGGTGTACAGGAACAAATACACCCACTTCGGAAGAATGTCGTCATAAGCGCCGCGGACGTCCGTCAACAGGTGACCGAACACGACGAGTAAGACGAGTACTCCCTTAATATTGTCATACCAATAATTTCTCATAACATTCCCTCTAGTTCTTTATGATGATTGCGATGAAGCTGACCTTCATGTTTTCACGTTCAATTCGCACACGGACTGCATGGAAGATCAGATGGAAAAATCCCTCACCTATCATAATCGATTCCCTCGCCAAGTGAAATTACGTTTCAACAAAATTTTCGTGTCTTCACTGTCATCATTCCCATAATTCACGTATTGCAAGCCGAAACGTCAAAAAATCCTCACGATTCAGCACGTTGTGGGCGTATTCAAATAGACGGGATTGGGTACAGTATAGTATAGTAGTGTTACTAAATATTCAGAATATTCTAATAAAGGAGGTGGAGAGAATGGCTTCGATCATCCGGAATCGACATCATATGGTGCACGACCCGAAACGTTCATTCTCTAACTTCGGATTCTGGTGGTTAATCAGCAGCTTTTCCGTCGGGCTACTGATGGTGGCCTTTGAGTCGGTCCGTAACGGGTTCTCTGCCATTCATCCTGTGTTGTCTAGTATGGCCTTCCTCGGTCTAACGTTCGCGCTCGGTGTGTGCGCCAAATTGGTCCGTGACGTCTGGTGGCTCAACTATCTGCTCGAGCGCACCCAAAACCGGTACTTATACATCGGTGGCGACACGCTTCAGAGCTGGCAGTATACGCTCGACTCGATCTGGTTGCTCACGCGAACCTCACAAAAAAAGCTCGGCCGATTGTATATCCAAATCGACCGAACCGTGCATGCTGAGGAAGCGAAACGCTTATTCGCCGCCTATTTGATTGACCGAGGTGTCCTCGTCGTCTATTCTCGTCCGAACAAACCGAAAAAAATGGCTTGAACGAATTAGTCGAGGTGAGCGGCGATCCATGCCCGTGCCGCCTCGACTTCTTCCATGCGCACTTCATGCCCACCTGTATGATAGAAGAGCTCGACGTCCGCTCCGGCATTCCGGAGTGTCGATGTCAGCTCTTCTGTTTCTGCTTTCGGGCAAATCGGATCGCGCTCACCTGCCGAGATGAATACGTTCGTACCTGACAAGTCAGGCAATGTGAGCGAACGGTCTGGGACCATCGGATGGAACAAGAGTGAAGCGGCGAATGCTGGTTGACGGTATAGTGCCGAACCGATTAAGTTCGCCCCGTTCGAATATCCGATTGGGATCATCTTGTCGCGTTTGATGCCATATTCCGCTGCCGCATCATCTAAAAACTGAAGGAAGCGCTCCGTCTGTTTCTTTAAATCTTCGAGGTCGAGCACGCCTTCCGCGTGACGACGGAAGAAGCGGGTCATCCCATTCTCAAGAATGTCCCCTCGTAGCGTCAGTACGTTCGATTCCGGTGATAACTCTTTTGCGAGCGGGATCAAGTCTTGCTCGCTCCCCCCTGTTCCGTGCAATAAGACGAGCGTCGTCTCTTTCGTTCCTTGAATGAATTGATGAATCATATCCGTTCTCCTTTCGGGATTGTAATGGTTGGCAGCGTGCGCACAATCTTATCACGGTCCGTCTCTAACCATGATGGTAAGCGAAGCGCCTCACCGAGCGTGTCGATGGACTCGTCCACGGTGAATCCAGGTACGTCTGTCGCGAGTTCGTGCAAGATCCGTCCGGCATCGTGGAAATAAACCGAGCGGAAATAATTCCGTTCCTTCACTTCGGTCGGTCTAAGCCCAAGGTCAAAGATGGCACCTTGCCACGTCGGATAGTGTTCACCGTCCGCGACCCGCCAAGCGATATGGTGGACCGTACCCGTTCCGGGCACACCGTTCGGAAGAATCGTCTTTTTGACGTCGATGATGTTCCCATAGTCAGCCGTCCCTTTCAGACGTACCCATTCCTCGTCTTCTCCGACTCGTTCAAATCCAAACAGTTCCGTCAACAAGCGTACGGTCTCGTCTGGTGCTTTTGATAATAATGTCGCGCCCGCGAATCCGACGATCGCCTCATCCTTCGTGACGCCTGGGATGACCCAGCGCGTCTGTTTCGTCGTCGGGCGCGCGACGAGTTCGACGACGAGTCCGTCCGGGTCTTCAAACAGAAGTGACGGCTCCCCGAACCGTTCCGTGGCGACGGTCGCAATTCCATGCTGTTGTAGTCTTTCTTCCCAAAACGGTAAACTTCCTGCCGGCACGAGATATGTCGTCACACCGACTTGCCCGCTCCCGACCTGCCCTTTGCCTAACCCAGGGATTGGGAAGAAGGTAATGACGGTTCCCGGTGTGCCGACCTCGTCCCCGAAATAGAGATGATACGTACCCGGGTCATCAAAATTGACGGTCTGCTTCACGAAACGAAGACCGAGTACTTGTCCATAAAAATCAAGTGTACGTTGCGGGTCTTGTACCATCGATGAGATGTGATGGATGCCTGTAGACTGCGTATTCATTGTCATCCTCCTTTATTATCTTGATTTCAAGATAAATCATTTGTTAGAAAAAGTGAAACTTTTTGCTCACGGTGGCGTACGATAAGAAGAGAGACATTCTAAGGAGGTATAAGAACATGGCATTACAGATTGAACGAGTCACCAAAGAATTCGGTGACTTCACCGCTGTCGACGATCTCACGTTCCGCGTGCCACAAGGAGAGATGTTTGGTCTTCTCGGAGCGAACGGTGCCGGCAAGACGACGACGTTCCGAATGATCCTCGACATTTTGAAACCGACCGACGGAAGCATCACATGGAACGGCAAAGCGGTCGACCATCGGATTGTCGGATACTTACCCGAGGAACGAGGACTATACCCGAAGTCGCAAGTTCGTGAACAACTCGTCTTTTTAGCCAGTTTGAAAGGCATGCGTTCAAGCGATGCCAAACGTGCGGTCAAATCATGGCTCGAACGGCTAGAAATTCCCCAGTATGAGACGATGCGCGTCGAGCAACTGTCAAAAGGGAATCAGCAGAAAATCCAACTCGTTGCCGCGCTGCTCCACAACCCCGAGCTCGTCATCTTAGATGAGCCGTTCAGTGGACTCGACCCGGTCAACGTCGAGATTCTGAAACGCGAGGTGCTCGCTTTGCGTGACGCCGGAACGACCATCGTCTTCTCGAGTCACCGGATGGAACATGTCGAAGAGCTCTGTCAACATGTCGGGATCTTAAAAGGTGGACGTGCCGTCGTCAGTGGTGACGTGCCCTCCATCAAGTCGCGTTACGCCGAGCCAGCCCTCTTCATCGAGACGGACCAGATTCACGTGCTCGAATCACTCCCGGTCATCGAGACGATCGAGCCGTATAAGTCCGGTCATTTAGTACGTCTACATTCATTTGATGATAGCGACGTCGTCCTATCGACACTCGTCCGCCATCAGGCAAACGTGAAAACGTTCATGCGCCAACCGGTATCGCTCAATGACATCTTTATCAAGGAGGTCGGACAGCATGTTTCATAACTTTGGACCGCTCTATGCATTCACCCTTAAGTCGAGGATCCGTTCGAAAGCGTTCGTCATCTCGACGGCGTTGACGATTTTATTCATCTTCGGATTCACGAACATCGACCGCATCATGTCCTCGTTCGAGGATTCAGAACAAGCGAGCGCCCTCGTCGTAACGGAAAACACAGCCCTCGTCGATACGATGCAGTCGCTCGGCTATGAAGATGTTACCACGAGTGACATCACCGAAGAGGAGGCACGCGCCGGAATCAATGACGGCGAATACGGAGTCGTTGCTTTTGTCGACGGTTACGACGCCCGTGTCATCTCGGAACGCCCGGAGCAGGAATTCACAACCATCTTGCAAACGTCGCTTCAGCAATTGCGTAATGCGGAATTAATTGAATCAGCCGATGTCGACCCGGCCGTCATCACGGCTCTCAGTGAACCAATCCAGCTCGATGAGTCGTATCTCGGGCGCGGAGGCGAGAACTCGGATGAGCTGCTTTCGTCTTCGGCACTCGTCTATGTCATGTTGATGCTCCTTTACATCTCGATCATTACGTACGGATCGATGATTTCGACAGAAGTGACGACCGAGAAGTCGTCGCGTGTCATGGAATTGATCATCTCGACGACGCATCCGGTGACGCACATGCTCGCCAAAGTGACCGCCATCGGGACACTCGCCCTCATCCAGATTGGGATTTTCCTTGGGTTTGGTTATGTTAGCGCGAGCGGCAGTGAGTTAGCGACGACCGTCATCGAAAACGCCGGGAATGCGCGAGCTGTCATCTACTTGCTCGTCTTCTTCCTACTCGGTTACTTGTTGTACGCGTCACTCTTCGCCGTCCTCGGCTCGCTCGTCAGCCGCGTCGAAGAATCCCAACAGATGGTCATGCCGGTCATCATGCTTCTCGTCGCAGCGTTCTTAGTGGCGATGTTCGGCTTGAACAATCCGGACGCGACCATCGTGACGATTCTCTCCTTCGTCCCGTTCTTCGCCCCGATGCTCATGTTCCTCCGGGTCATGCTCGTCGATGTGGCCGTGTGGGAAGTCGCGCTCTCAATTGGCTTACTCATCGGAACGATCGGCGTGACACTTTGGATCGGCTCGAAATTCTATCGTGGTGGTGTCTTATTCTATGGAACGAACGCCATTAAACAATGGCGACAAATATTACAAAACCGCCAATAACGTTTACAGCAAATTCGTTTTCGTTTACTCTAAAGAATGTGCAAAATGAGGAGGAAAACGAACTATGCGATCACGATTACTCGCGGCCTTAATCTTTACGTTTATGACGACGCTCACGACGTTCATCTGTTATACCGTCTTCTTAGACGCGGATGCGTTATGGCAAATCCTGCTTGCGTATGCAGGTAGTACGTTTATCGGAACGCTCGCGTTTTGGTATCCGGTCAGCAGACGTCCACAAACGTCTCGCTTCGGTGGCGCATGGATCGGCATCATGATTACTGCAACGACACTCATTGGCTTCACCGTCATCCGCTTCACATTCCGCGGCGACGCAGCAGCTCTGCTCGACTGGCAAACGGTGCTGGCGAGTCTCGCTTACACGTTCGGGTATGTCGGATGGGTGCTCACAATCTTGAATATCGTGCTCGGCTTTTTACTTGCCGGCACTCGTCCGAAAGTACGCTACGAAGCGCGCCCGATGCGCTGATGAATGAAAAATGACCAGGAGAGTGATTCTCCTGGTCATTTTTTTCGTTCTATATCATTGCAATTTATATGATTTTTCCACGACGCCGTACTCTGCATATTGGAAGGAGTTGTCCGCGAACTGGTCGGGGACGAGTCGTTCCACATAACGAGCGAACGGGACGATGTGACGATTTGGATTTGAATCATGGGACCGTCCAAGGTCAAGGACGGCGTCGACGAGTGCTTCGAGGGCGTGGTGCGACGTCGGCTCTTCGTCCTCTTCAAAGATTCGCTGCAATTCCTCTTCATGCATCAAGTCGAAGATGCGCATCCGCTCCTCGAGTTGTCGTTGCATCTCCTCGACGGACTTCCCGTGCATCGCCTCTTCATAGGCTAGCTTCATCTGTTCGATTTCGGGTACTTTCCCTCGCATCAACACTTTGAGCGATTCTCCCGTCCAAATGTGACGCGCCAAATAATTGGAATCGATGCGCAGAGCTTCTGCGAGCGCCTCTATGTAAGGCATCGTCGGATAGACCTCACTCAGTTCCGTACGTCGAATAAAATATGGGGCGACGCCGATTTGTTCCGCAAGCGTCTCAATCGATAATCCAGCCCGCTCTCGCAAGATTCGAATCCGGTCCCCATATCCCCGGTATGGTGCATTTTTACCATCCATCTTATTTCCCCCTTCCCTCTCTTCATTATAATTCCCGAATTCACAAAAAAATACTCGGAAGCGTAGGCTCCCGAGTCATGATCGTTCTCTTATTTCTTCGTCAATTCGACGACTTCTGAAGATCCAGCTGTCACCGTGTCGCCTTCTGCGACAAGTTTGTTCACGCCGAAGCTGTCATGGTTCGTGATGATGATCGGAGTGATTGTCGATGGAGCGTTCGCTTTGATGAAGTCGAGGTCGAACGTGACGAGCGGGTCGCCTGCTTTGACAGACTGACCTTCTGTGACGTGTGTCTCGAAGCCTTCACCTTTAAGGTTTACCGTATCCAAACCGATGTGGATCAAGTACTCTGCACCGTTGTCCGCGTTGATACCAATCGCGTGTTTCGTTGGGAATACCGTTGCGATTGTTCCGCTAACTGGTGAAACGACTTTGCCTTCAGTCGGCTCGATTGCAATTCCGTCACCCATCATTTTTTGTGAGAATACTTGGTCCGGTACGTTCGTGATGTCGACGACCTTTCCTGTAAGCGGTGAAACCGCGTTGAGTTGTTCTTCTTTACCACCAAATAGTTTTTTAAAGAATCCCATAGCTTAATCCCTCCAACATGTTCTATTGAATCGAAGTCTTCACTTTTATACCCGAAAAGCTAAAACTTCAATCCCTACCTTATTAACGGTATAGTAGATATAAGGTAGTGCGAAATCGTTTTACACATCGTAAGAATACGAGTGTGCAATCGCTTTTGCAAGCCCTCTTCTTACAATGACGACTTTCACAAAATTGTCATATGAACGGCCCGACTTGGACGCTTTGAACAGCAGATTGTCGGACTATTCTGCCGAATTACAGCAAGCGAGCACACTTGAGGAAGCGAATGAACTCATTCGTCAAATCAACAAGGAACGGAACGACTTTGAGACACAAAGTCAACTCGTCGCAATCCGACACTCGGTCGACACACGCGACGCTTTTTATGAAGAAGAACAATCTTTCTTCGACGATGCACTACCGGTCTATGAGAAAGAGATTCAAGCATACTACCGCGTCTTGACGAACCACGAGCTTCGTTCTGAACTCGAAGCGGAATGGGGTAGCCAGTTGTTCTCTCTCGCCGAGCGTGCACTCGAGACGTTCGAGGAGTCGCTCATCCCGAAATTGCAGGAAGAGAACCGCCTCGCGACGGCTTATCAAAAGGTCATGTCCGCTGCACAGATTGAATTTGACGGCAAGACACTCAATTTGTCACAGTTCGGTCCATACCTTCAGTCACCTGACCGCGATGTCCGCAAAGCCGCATCCGTCGCCCGCTATACATACCTTTCTGACAACGGTGACGAGCTCGACCGGATTTACGGGGAACTCGTACGCGTGCGTACAGAGATTGCCCATGCACTCGGCTTCCCGTCTTTCGTTGAACTCGGTTATGCCCGCATGCAACGCGTTGGATATGACGAGTCGATGGTCGACAACTTCCGCAAACAAGTCCGCGACGTCATCGTCCCGCTCGCTTCTGCGTTAAAAGAGAAGCAGGCGAAACGAATCAGTGTCGATCATCTCTACTATTACGACGAGTCATTCGTCTTCCCGGACGGTAACGCGACACCTCAAGGGGATGAGTCGTTCATCATCGAAGGCGGCAACAAGATGTACCAGGAACTCTCGAACGAGACAGACGAGTTCTTCCAATACATGCAAGAACGCGGCGCCCTCGATTTGACGGCGAAACCAGGTAAAGCTGGCGGCGGATATTGCACGTACTTGCCTTCTGAAGGTCTCCCGTTCATCTTCTCGAACTTCAATGGGACAGCCGGAGACATCGACGTCCTCACACACGAAGTCGGTCATGCCTTCCAAGTGTACGAGAGCCGTCATTTGACGACTCCGGAATACGCCTTCCCGACATATGAGGCGTGCGAGATTCATTCGATGTCGATGGAGTTCTTCTGTTGGCCATGGATGGAGCTCTTCTTCGGCGACCAAGTCGACAAGTACAAGTTCAACCACTTGGCTGGCAGCATGACGTTCCTTCCGTACGGCGTGCTCGTCGACGAGTTCCAACATGTCGTCTACCGCAATCCTGACATGACAGCTGCCGAGCGTCGTCAGGCATGGCGCGACTTGGAGAAGGTGTACCTCCCGCATCGTGACTATGAAACGAACGACTATCTCGAATCAGGTGCATGGTGGCACCAGCAAGGACATATCTTCCAAAGTCCGTTCTATTATATCGACTACACGCTCGCGCAAGTCTGTGCGTTCCAGTTCTGGGTACGCATGCATGAGGACCGCGAAGCGGCATGGAGCAATTACCTCACGCTCTGTCAGGCAGGCGGAAGCCGTTCGTTCCTCGATCTCGTTGAACTGGCTGGTCTCAAATCGCCATTCGCAGACGGCGTGTTGAAAGAAACGATTGATCAAATCGAAGACTATCTCTTGAAACATCCGCTCGCGAACTAATAAGTCAGACCATCGAAAAATCGATGGTCTTTTAGTTTGGATCGATTTCGTTCTGCAGTTCGAACGGCAAGTCCTCTAAATTGATTTGACGGCTGTCGAACAGATTGAACTGTTGGAGACGACTTTCCAAATATTTTTGTAGCAGTTCAGCTACCTTCTCCCCGGACAATCCGTTCAAGTCCGGGACTTGCGTCACCGAGAGTTCGATGGTACGAAGCCCGTAGTCCGGCAACCGCGATTCGATGTCGGCAAGCTCTTCTTCGGTCAACCGTTTCCCTGTCGTCGTCACGAGAAGGAGATTGTCATCCTCTTGATAGTCCTGACTGATAATGATGGCATCTGAGAATTCTTCTTCGATGAAGTTATTGATTCCCGTCCGGACGATGCTGTCTTGAACGAGCGTCGCGGCCGAAAAGATACTCGGAACGACGATCAGGACAGATAAACCGATGAGAAGTCGATTGATTTTTTTATGGTTCGCATCCTGTTTCGTCAACACTTGAGAGATGCCCATGAACTTGACCCCGATGAACGTGGCGATGGCGATGAACGCACAGTTGATGACGAACAGGTAGCTCGAACCGATTAAGTAGTCGAGATTGCGTGTTGCAATCGAATAACCGACCGTACATAACGGTGGCATCAAGGCGGTCGCGATGGCGACACCTGGGACGATGTTGTTACTCATTTTCTTTTGTGCCCCGATGATCCCAGCGGTCCCCCCGGCGAAGGCGATGATGACATCCCAAATCGTCGGTTCGGTCCGAGCGATGATTTCATTACTCGCATAGGTGATTGGGGAGATAGCGAAATAGATGGTCGCGACGGTGAGACTGACCGCGACTTGGACGAGAAGCAGACGTACGCCTGCACGCAGTAATTTCATGTCATAAAGCGACAAGGCGAGACCGATACTTAAAATCGGTGTCATCAGTGGCGAAATTAACATCGCCCCGATAATGATGGGAATAGAGTTCATATTCAGTCCAATTGAAGCGATGAAGATCGAACACATTAAAATGACGGAATCACTCGGTCGTACCTTTAAATTCGTGTACATCTTGTCTTTGAATTCTTCGGCGGTGTACGTCTGTTCCATTCTGATTTTCAGCTCCCTTGTCGTATCGATATCATCCACAGAAGCAAGCCCTTCCTTTATTTACCCGCAACTCGAAAAAGACAATCGATTTCAGCAAAAGAAAAACTGGACCTTTGATTGGTCCAGTTCACATCATCAAATGACATCTAACGGTTGTTTCGTCGTCGGTGGTGGGAACGCTTCATCGAGCGCCTCGAAATCTTCTTCACTCAAATCGAGCAAGAGCGCTGCCGCATTCTCCTCGACGTGCTCGGCCTGTCCCGCTTTCGGGATGGCGATGACGTGTCCGCTCCGAATCGTCCAGGCGAGTAAGATTTGTGCGACCGAGGCGCTATACGCCTCTGCGATTTGATTGACCGTCTCGTTTTCGAAGACATCTTTTTTCACGTCGCTTCCCTCGGCGAGCGGCGCGTACGCCATGACCGGGATGCCTTGTTCTTCTAGATAAGGAAGCAGGTCATACTCGATCCCTCGACTGCCAAGATGATAGAGCACTTGATTGACCGCGCAGTTGTCTCCGTTCGGTAAGGCGAGAAGTTCTTTCATATCCTCGACATCGAAGTTCGAGACACCCCATGCCCGAATCTTGCCGTCTGCCTTGAGCTGCTCCATTCCTTGAATCGTCTCCTCGAGCGGCGCATCCCCTCGCCAATGGAGTAAGTAAAGGTCGAGATAATCAGTCCCGAGTCGTTCGAGTGACGCATCGCATGCTTTGACGAGTTTGTCGCCGTACGCATTGTATGGATACACTTTCGAGACGAGGAAGACATCCTCGCGTCGGTCTTGAATGGCTTCGCCGACTAACTTTTCCGACTCGCCTTCCCCGTACATCTCGGCTGTATCGATGACATGAAGTCCGCAATCGAGTCCTGTCCGAAGCGCTTCCACCTCAGCGTCATGCTTTGATTCTTCTTCCCCCATACGCCACGTTCCTTGCCCGAGTGCGCGCATCTCCCGTCCGTCTTTCAATTCGACGACGTTTTGTTTCAATGCCGCGAGTAATAAAGAATGTGGTAGTCGTTGATTCATATCGTTTCCTCCTTTGTCCAAGCCTCATGTAACGGTCCCGTCGTCCCGAAGACGGGATCATACGTCGGTTTCTCGACTTGTTCGATTCGCTTTAGGTTGTCCGGACGTTCTTCTGTCTTCCCGGTCAACGTGTCATAGTCGCGACCGTCCGGGTATGCCCCGACGACTTGAAAGTCTTCGCTCGCCTCGATGCGCCGATGTCCTGTTCCCGCCGGCAAGACGAGGACATCACCTGCACTGACGCGTACGAGATCACCATTCGTCCCTCCGAGTTGAAGGGTCGCCTCACCATGTAATACGCCCAACACTTCATGCGTGTTGCTGTGATAGTGATGATAATCGAACACCCCGTTCACCCAACTGTTCGTCCACTCATTATGAGCAAACGTTTCCTGCATCCCGCTCGGGTCATCAAAGACGCTGCGATAGAGAAGCGCCGGATAATCGGGATGATTCGGGATCGAGCCGTCATCTGTAAACCAAAAAGTTTTCAAGTCCATTCTAAAAACCCTCCTTGTCTCTGTCCCTGTACCCGACTTCCCCACACAAAAAACGGTCGCCCTCTATGGACGACCGTGATTGTTATGAGATAACCTCTTCTCCAGACTGGTCGATATGGCACTCGCCCCAGGCGCACATGGCGTCTAAGATCGGTTTAAGTGACCATCCATACTCTGAGAGCGAGTAGATGACTTTCGGTGGAACTTGCTCGTACACCGTACGTACGACGACTCCGTCCGCTTCTAGTTCACGCAATTGTTGGGTGAGCATCTTCTGGGTGATGTTCGGCATGAGCTTACGCAGCTCGCTCGTCCGACGCTCTCCTTTGATCAAGTGACACATGATGACGACTTTCCATTTACCGCCGATGACGTCAAGCGTCGCTTCGACCGGAATATTATATGGCATATCATTTCCTCCATTTCTCACATAGGCACTTTTTGGTGCCTACCGCACTTTGAAGTACGTACTTCTCAAACGGTTTTCATGCCATTATGATAGCAACTATAGCAAATCAATACAAGTTCATTTCGCTCGTAGAACCCTCTTGAGACGGTAAGGTACTTTTTCGACCGTACTGAACAAATAGAGGAAAGTGAGATGTCTTTGCTATCGGGAGACGAAGGGTCCTCGTCTTCCACACCATTTTTTCATCAACTAGGAGGAACTACTCATGAATCAACCTATTTCACAACCTGTTGAAGAACAGGCACCTAAAAATGGAGGGTTGGCGTTACTCGCCCTTGCCATTAGCGCTTTCGGCATCGGGACGACCGAGTTCGTCCCTGTCGGATTGCTCGCATCCATCGCAAGTGACTTAAACATCGGGATAACACTCGCGGGTCTCATTATTTCGGGATATGCCATTGGCGTCGCCGTCGGTGCACCGATTTTAACGGCACTGACGAACCGAATGAACCGCAAGACGTTACTCATGGCACTGATGGTCGTCTTTATCGGCGGAAACTTGGTCTCTGCCATGTCGACAAGTTTTGAACTCTTAATCGTCGCCCGATTTATCACCGCGTTCTCGCATGGTGTCTTCTTCTCAATCGGAGCAACCATCGCCGTACAACTCGTACCACCGCATAAAAAAGCGAGTGCCATTGCACTCATGTTCACAGGTTTAACTGTCGCTACCGTCACAGGTGTCCCACTCGGTACCTTCATCGGTCAAGCGTTCGGATGGCGTGCCACATTCTTTGCTGTCGCAGCACTTGGTGTCGTTTCAATCATCGCCAGCTTCTTCTTGATTCCGAAAGATTTGAAACAGTCGCCACCGGCGAAGTTCTCAGATATGAAGAAACTGCTCACGAACGGTCGTCTCATGCTCGGATTCTTGATCACAGCACTCGGTTACGGCGGAACGTTCGTCGCGTTTACGTACTTGACTCCAATCATGCAAGACGTGACAAAAATCAGCCCGAGCTTGATCAGCGTCGTCTTACTCGTTTACGGAATCGCAGTCGCCATCGGGAACGCGGTCGGCGGAAAACTCGCCAATGAAAATCCGGCGAAAGCATTGTTCTATATGTTCATCGTTCACGCAGCGGTCATGATCATCATGTCGTTCATGATTCCGTTCAAAGTGGCTGGTCTCATTGCCATCGTCTTGATGGGACTTCTCGCCTTCATGAACGTGCCTGGACTCCAACTGTATATCGTGCAATTGGCTGAAAAATATGTACCCGCTGCTGTCGATGTCGCATCCGCACTCAACATCGCGGCCTTCAACATCGGGATCGCCCTCGGTGCGACAATCGGCGGACTCGTCGCCGATTCAATCGGACTCGTCCACACGCCGTGGGTCGGTGGCATCATGGTCATCATTGCCGTCATCTTGACAGCCATTTCTCGTCGTTTGGAAGCAAACTAAGGAGGAACCTATGTTCAACAATCATAAAAGCTACAACCGGATGTATCGGGAGGGCGAGCTCACGCTCGGCCTCCACATCCCTTTAGAAAATTTTAAAATGCGTACCCCGACACTCGAACGTCAAGTCGAACTCGCTCCACGACTACGGCTTCACAGCCCTCTGGTTACGGGACGTCTTACTCAAAGACCCGAACTTCTTGGACCCTGCCGTCGGTCAGATTTATGACATGTTGATCTACGGGACACATTTACTCGGTCAAACGAAAAACATCGCGCTCGGTACGTCCGCGCTCGTCTTACCACTCCGACATCCGCTTCGTTCAGCGAAGGAAGTCGCGACGATTGAAGCGTTATTCCCGGAACGATTGATTCTCGGAATCTCGTCAGGCGACCGTCGTGCCGACTTCAAAGGACTCGGCGTCGATCATCCGACACGCGGCGACCAGTTCAAAGAATCGCTTCGCGTCATGGAGCAGGCACTCTATTACAACTACCCAACGATTGACTCACCTTACGGGGAAGTTGAACAGGCAACGCTCGTACCACGTCCGAAGAAACGGATCCCGACAATGATCACCGGCTTCGCGCAACAGGATATGGACTGGCTCGGGGCGAACGGGGATGGATGGATGTACTATCCGCAGGCACCTTTCGCACAAAAACAAGCGCTTGACGCTTGGCGTGAAAGCGGTGAGGCACACGGTCGTGCTTTTCGTCCCTTCTCGATGCCGATGCATCTTGACTTGACGCATGACCCAGACGAGCCACCGACGCCAATTCGCCTCGGTTTCCGTCTAGGTCGCAACCACTTAATCAAATTGCTCGAAGCGTATCGTACCATCGGCGTGAACCACCTCTTCTTCGCCCTCTTCGACGGAGAACGTCCGACCGAAGAAGTGATGGATGAATTAGGAGAATATGTGTTGCCGCATTTCCCACCCCTTGATTGAGGTTTGCCCTTCATTTATAAAATGAAGGGTTTTTTGTGAATCGGACGGGTAAATAAATAGGAATCTATGAAAAGGAGTCCTCTCATGCCCTCTCATCATGAAAAGGTAGAAAAGATTGAACTGTTTTTTGACTTGGTATTTGTATTTACGTTCATCCAACTCACATTGAAACTCGAACATCATTTGAGTGTTCATACGTTTTTAGAAGTTCTCGTCCTCATGGCCCTCATTTGGTACATCTTCGAGGGATATATTTGGTTGACGAATACGACCAAACTGACAAGAAGGAACCATCAAATCTTCATGACGCTCGGGATGATTGGCTTTATGCTCATTTCTGTCGCCATCCCAAAAGCATATGATCAAGATGGCTTCATTTTCGGGCTTGGCTTTTTAGTGATCGTCGCCGTGCATTCGACGCTATTCTTGTTGCACAGTAATGAGGATACGAAAAAGGCGATGCTTGTCATCGTACCGTACAACGTCTCCTTTAGCATCATCATCCTCGTCGCTTCGCTGTTTGAGGGGAACGTACGCCTGATTGTATGGGGAATTGTCGCGATTGTCGCTGTATTAGGTCCTCTTGTACAGAAAAACAGAGGGCAGTTCGAAGTGTCCTCCTGGCACTTCCTTGAGCGTCATTACTTGATTCTCGTCATCGCCCTTGGCGAAACGATTGCATCGACCGGTCGCGCTGCGATTGATGAGGATTTAACCTCGGATGTCGTTCTGACAATGATTCTTGCCCTTATGCTGACCGTTCTGCTTTGGTACTCCTACGTGAAGGACGATGAAGCAAGAGAAAATCGTTTTCAAAACATGCATACGGATAGGCGAGATCAGACAGCCAAGGCCGGATTCTATTGGTCGCATCTTTCGATGTTCCTCGGCATCATCTTACTCGCCGTCGTCAAGATCACCCTCGTGCACGATCCGATGCAGACACTCGATTTGGCACACCGGATTACGTTGTATGTCGCCATCGTCTTGTTTGGATATGGTGTCATTTACTTCAATCGTCTATTCTTCAAGGTGTCTTGGAAGCGACTTGCGGTTCTCGCGGTCCTACTCGTCATCCCACTCATCGCACCCTATTTACCGGCAACCCTACTCTTACTCGTGATCGCCTTGATTTATTTCATCGCAATGATTGCCCCACTTCCGTTCTTGAAAACAAAGCAGAAAGAAACGTAAAACAAGCCAGAACCGGGATTCGGTTCTGGCTTGTTCGTTATCGGACTTCATTCTCCAGTTGTTTCAACTTTGACGAGTAATACTCGATGATGTCACGGCGTCGGATGATGCCGATGAAGTATTTGCCGTCATCGACGACCGGCACGAAGTTTTGATCCGTGATTGCATCGACAAGTTCTTCGATTTGGGCCGTAATGGATACCGGCTTATAGCGAACGCGTTGCTTGATGTCCTTTAGACGTGTCCGGAGCACTTTTTCATAGTCTTCTTCCCCGCGAAGCTGTTCTGCGAGTGCCCAGAGTAAATCCCCCTCTGTCATCGTCCCGGCGTAAAATCCGTTTTCCGAAACGAGTGGGACAGACGTGAATCGATGATGTTTCATCTTTTCAAGTGCTTGTCGTACCGTTGATTCGGGGTCCAAATATTTGACGTCTTCTTTCGGATATAAAAAGAAAGCGATGTTCATTTAAATCTCTCCTCAATCTGTTAATCCACCCCGTTATTGTACCATGAATGGTAGGACAGGTTGAACTAAATCCATGTTCCTATTCTCTTTAATCATCCCCTTTCTCCTAAACGACACAAAAAAACATCGTGATTCTTGTCACAGCGATGTTTCGGTGCTTCAAAAGATTTGGAAGGGAACTCCAATTGATTTATACCCGTTTTAGTTGGAACTTATCCGTCCAGACACACAAAAGGCCCCCATGAGGAGGCCAAAGGTTATTGAACAAACTGCAACAGTGTATCGTTAAATTTCTCTCGTTCATCGAGTACCGTGCCGTGCCCGCTCTCTTCAAAACGTTCAATCCGTGCGTTTGAAATACCCTCTTCCATCTGTTCTGCAAACTCAAACGGACAGATTTTATCATGTACGCCATGAATGATTAACGTCTCTACGTCAATCTTCGGTAAGGCATCGCGCAAATCTTCGTCTCGGAGCGCTTTTGCCGAGGCAATCGTCCCGTGACTCGAAGCAACGAGTGCGAGATGGTGGAACCAATTTTGCATCGGTTTCGAATGTTCTTTCTCGAAGAAGATTTCCCCGAATCCTTCGAGCATCTTCGGCCGATCGGCTCGTGTATCGTCAATCAACGCGTCGACTTCGTCCGTCGTCATCCCGTACGGATAGTCTGAACGTTGTGTGAAAATCGGTGCCGCTGCTCCCGCCAACACTAACTTTTTCAGACCATCTTCTTTATAATCGGCCGCGTAACGAACAGCAATCGCGCCACCCATCGAGAATCCGACGAGTGTGAAGTCTTTTAAACCAAGGCCGTAGACGACCATATGCACGTCGGATGCCATCGTCTCATAGTCATACCCCGTCGCTGGCGCATCAGATTTGCCGTACCCTCTAAAGTCGATCCCGATATAGCGATAGCCTGCCTCAACGAGCGCATTCTTCTGATACTCGAACATGTTGTTGTTCGCCGGCCAACCGTGTAAGAAGACAATCGGCTCCCCAGAACCGACATCCTCCACATATAAGTTTGTCCCGTCATGTGCTGTAATATATCCCATCATCCAACCTCCACATTTTTAATTGATTGTAAATACTCACAACCTACTTGTTCCCGTTTCCAACCCTTAAAAACCTTCTCATGTGTCACGCCAGAGCGATTCTCCTTTTAAGTACCCTTCGATGGCTTTCGCCCCTTCTCGTAACACCGCTTCCCGCCAAGACGGGTCGTCTGGATAAAACATCGCCATGAACTCGTTTTGAATCCCGTTACGCGCTTCGGGATCTTTCGTCCCTTCAAAATACAGACGATTCTCTAAAATGATCGTCAAAAACTCGCGGATGGAGGCTTTCGTCGACGTTCCGAACGTACCGAACTCAAAGAGAGCAGAGACGAGTCCTTTGTCCGGATACTCCGTGTCTCGTACATAGTAGAAGTGGTTCGTCGAGTCCCCGAGCACTTCATCCGGGTCATACACTTTCACGTTGTCGAGACCGTATGCCTGTTTCAACTCGTCTTCGGTGCGACCGTCTCGCTTACTGATGACCATCGTCACTTCGTTTGTCGGACCGAGTGCAGTATGCCAATCGAGATGAACCACTTTCTCGTAGCGCTCCAGTAAATCATGTTGAATGCCTTTCAAGAAGATGGCTGACGGTTCGTCTTCTTCTCCGCCATAGTACACACCTTTCGGGAATTGGTACTGTCCCATCCCTTTCGCTCCACTCATCGCTTTGAAGCCATCGAGCTTAATCCCAGAGCCGAGGAACGAATAAATCTGTTCACGCGCCTCATGGTAGTCGTCAATCACTCCGTCCGGTACGAAGAGATGGCGCATCAGCTCATATTCACGGTTCACGTTATATGGGACAGATTCACGATTGATCACATAGTTCCGGTTCAAATCGACATTATGCTCGTTGACCCGGCGGAAGTGTTTCATTCCCCACGGATTGACGGCATGGATGAGACAAAGGCCTGTCGTTTCATGTCGCAGTTGTGGCAATTGTGTTTGTACAAATTGATGCGTCACCGCGGCACCTGCATATCCTTCAATTCCATGTTCCCCGATGGTCATGAGAAGTATCGCTTTTCGATCTCGTTTCGGTTCGCCTAAGATGATGTCGATGCTTTCGTCCCCAATCGAATGCGTCAACAGCTCCGCTTTCGGATAAAAGCGTTTCACCTCCGGCAACAAATTGATGAACTTCTCTCGCGACTCTTCATAGGATGATGAAAAATACTGGCTCATCGCACTCTCCTCCATTCTTTTCTCTCTACTCCATTCCCATCCTACGGCAATCTAAAAACGCCTCCTGAAAGAGGAGACGTTTCGAGTCAAGGTGTTCGGATTCGTTTCGTATGTTGACGCCGGAACGCCATCACGTAGAAAATCGGACCAATCAAGACGGCACCGAATAACCAATAGAGACCCGCGTTCGCATACAATCCTTCAAACGAACGGAACACCCAGGCGAGGACCGTGAACGCGACGATCAGCTCGACGGTCCACAACAATCCACGACGAACCGCTAGGAGAATCGTATTCGTTTTTTGGAAAAAGGCTGCGACGAAAGCAATCAAAAATGCTGGGAAACTCGAGAGCCACAACATGCGATTGAGTGAGGACTCAGCAAAGTATGAGTTTCCGAGAGAGACGGTGATGAGGAAGTGCACCAATATAACGAGCAAGACGACCATCCATCCGACGAAGACATCACGTTCCATTTTTCTCATCACAACCAGCTCCCTTTCTAAAGAGTTGAATACTAAGTATTTACCCGCTTTTTCAGCCTTCTCTTCCGCTTCTATTAAAAAAACGCATCCTCATTTCAGAATGCGTTTCACGTATTATCCGACCAACTCCCGTGCCCATGCTTTTGCACGTTCGAGCTCGCCTTCTTTCAGCATCTCCGTCTCCCCATCAACCAAGAACGATTCTTTTTGAACGTTCGTCGCGCCTTTTTCAATCATTTCCCCTTCGACACGATTGACCGCATGACCGAACCAGTCGATGATTTTACCGAGAATCGGATTCTGTTTTTCTTTGACGACACTCGTATCAAACGCAGCCGTCCGCTTCCCGCGAAGCGCATTGTCCGAGATTCCGTCTAGAAACACTTTAATGTCCTCCGTCTCATAACCCCCATGTGTCGGTGAACCGATGACGACAAGGTCGACATGCACCAAGTCACCGAGGCCGATGTTCAACACATGTTCCATGCGTGCCTCATGCTCTTTCGAAAGTTCTTCCTGCATCGCATGGGCAATCTTTTCTGTATGACCATACAACGAATCAAAAATAATCAAAATATTCATGATGAATCCCCCTTTGCCGAACGTCTCTTTATCCCCTTCCCATTCCAACGTTCGTTCATGCTTCTTTTTTGTACAGTGAACTTCGCTTGAAGAGTGTCCAACTTACCATAACAATGCCGAGCACGAGCAAGATATAGCCGAAGAATGTGACAAAGTCGCGCGTGTGATAGGGTGCTTCGAATCGGTATTCCGCCCGCTTCCATTCCGAGCCGTCTTCGACCGCAATGACGTCTTCAACGGGCTCCCCGACGACTTCACGATACACCGTCCCGATTGGATATCCGTTCGAGGCATTCCCGTAGTAACGTCCCGTCTCATCGTTGACCGTTGTTTCCACTTCACCAATCACGTCACCGAGCGAATCCTCATCTATTGTCGCATCAAGCACTTCATATGCATTTCGGTCGAACACGACAAACGTATAGGCCCAGGAAAGAGCGGATACGGGAAGCGCAATAGATATAGCGAAAAGAGTCAGGATCATGAATCGCCTCATTTGAGACTCCAGACGAATGTCGCCGAATCACTGACATTGATGTCATCTGGTTCGAGTTCAGGCATCCGTGATTCAGAAAAGTCGATTTCATGACCATAGCGAATATCAGTTGCAGAGAAGAGATGAATTTCGCTCCATGTATAGTCAATTTGAATCAACTCTCCTAACGTTGCGCCCGCTCCTGTTGCAAGAAGTTCTGCTCGTTTTTTCGCATTTTCCGCAGCGTTCACTAACAGCTGATCTTCAATCGCGTTCGGGTCTTTCATCGTGAAACGAATCGATAGTAGCGGATTCGCACGACATTGACTGATTTGTTCGATGGCGTCAGACAGTTTGGATGTATCGAGCGGGAACTCCACTTTCATTTTTTGCCTACAAGCATATCCAATTAACCGTGAACGATAATTCTTATCTTTATCACGATACTGGTCGTATAATGTATCAATTGAAAAATCACTCGTCTTCATGTCCTTCTTTTCAAACCCTGCGCGCACGATGGCCTTTTGAAGCTGCGCCACGGCGTTCGCTGCCTCAGTCATCGTCTCTTCATATCGTGGTGCTTTTGTGACAAGGTCCATATGGATCACAATCAAATCTGGTCGAGACGAGACATTTCCTGTTCCTTTTACCGTAATCGTACGTTCCATATCGTTCACCCTCCTAATAATATGAGATGTAGATTATTCTGATGCATTAAATCGTGAGATCATCCAACGTTCTATTCCATCTAAAGAATTCATATCTTGCAATGACGGATAAGCATCCCGCTCAAACAACAGTCCATTCGGAGTATCTAAAAACAGATAACGCTCCCCGTCCGGAAAACCGTAATCCGCAATATCTTTCAGTCGAAGTGTGGCCCCGTTTTGTTCCCAGATGAATTCGTCATCATATGGAATCGGCATAAAGATGCCCTCCATCCCTTGACGTACGTGTGAAATGACGCTCGTATGCTCTGTCTGTTCCATTCCTCCAATTGCATCGGCACGAACAACCAGTTTTTGCCCGACTTGCACATCCCCCCGATACACATCTGACACATGGATCGTGATGAGGGACTGATATTCGGTCTCCCCGTTGAAATCAATCTCAATTTGCTGGATGTTCGAGACCGTTCCTCTGATCACGACCGGATTCCACCGCGAAAAGAGTTCATCCTCTGTCATGTCCATCAAGTTTTCCTGGGAAGTACCTTGCCTTATTTCTGATTCATCAACGATATGAACCGAGTTTGCCGTCGAATCCGTGGATAACGGCATACGTTCATTCCAAATATTCGATGTGAAGAGCATGAATCCCGCAGCGGTGGCGAGTAATAGTCCCGCCCCCCATTTGAGTCGTTGAATTCCTCTATAAAGCGGTCATCCACTTCCCCAAGTAATCGAAGCAACTGTTCATTCTTCATACGCGAATCCCTTCTGCTTCAAGCGCTCGCTGTAATGCATCACGCGTTCGCTTCAGCGTCATTTTGACATGGCTCTCCCCGAGTTGATGGTTTTTCGCAATTTCTTGAATCGAGTGAAGATAAAAATAACGTTGCATGAACATCATTCTCGTCTGTCGAGGAAGGTCTGCAAGAAATACATTCAATAGGTCGACGATGTCTTCGTCTTTCATCGACACCGTGAGGACATGTTCTAGTTCTTCATAGACGAGCGGTACTTGTCCACCACCCCGTTTTTTCGCATGATTCTTCTTATAGCGTTGCAGCGAGAGATTCCTAACAATCTTCGTCAAATACGCCCCGAGTCGAAACGGACGTGTCGGCGGTATTGATTCCCATGCTTTCATATATAAATCATTCAGACACTCTTCCGTATCTTCATGATTTTGTAGAATGTTGTAGGAAACACGATGACAATATCTCCCGTATTTCTTTTTCGTGGCAACAATCGCATATTCGAATCGCTCCCAGTACCAATCGATGATGACCTGGTCATCCATCTATTTACCCCCTCCTCTTAACCCTCTATCACTATAGATCCCAATCGACTATTCTTCGTCACAACATGCTAAAAAAACCTCGTCGTTGAGACGAGGAGTCGAAGCGCTTATTCATCATTTTTTCCAAATCGATACGGCAAGTCCTCCGATATAGCCAACCATCGCCCCGCTCGCGATTCCGTATGTCAGCTGTATATCGAAGAAAAACGAGAGGATTACACCGAGTGTTGTCCCCGCAATCAATCCAAAACAAATGATACAGTCCTTCCATTCTCGTGAATCCATCTTGCTCCTCCTTACCAATTCGCTCAATCTGACGACTTCATTTCCCCTATTGCTTTAAGACCTTTCAACGTTCTCATTTTCCGTGTGTGATGCTGGACGGCATAGACCAACATGACGACAACAACTATATTTAATAGAATTGTCCATTTTGCAACCGGATTCGAGAAGTTCGCTAAGACGACCACAAAGTTGGCGAGCAAAACGGTTCCGTACAGTTGGATGATTCGTGTTTCCCGCTGAATCATCGAGTCAAAATCCGAATACAATTGGAACGGTCCGTCGCTCGTTCGCTTTCTTAAAAAGACCCAGCGATAGGATGTGTCGACGACCTCAATCCCAACTTCATCCATGAAAGCCATGTAAGCTTTCGAATCAGGATGAGAGGGCAGTTCTCGTAACAATTCAATTCGATATGTATACATCCCTGGTTCGACTGAACGAAAGCGATATCGCATGAAACGAAACTACTCGAGGGCCCATCCCTTTTCTGCCATCTCATTGAGCCATTTTTCTTCTTTTTCATAGTCGAGAAATATGAGATACATGGTCTTCGTCTTCATGTTTCCAACTCCTTCGTCCACTCATGACCGTGCCGCACCAATTCTTCCAATCGTTTTAATTCGATCTGAAGTGCTTCTCGACCAGCATCGGTGATCTCGTACTCTTTTTTCCGGCCGCTTCCCTCGAGTGCCTGAATCCAACCTCTTTCAACTAAACTACTGAGAGCTCCATATAACGTACCGGGCGCGAGCTGAACTCGCCCATGACTCAATTCCTGGACAAACTGCATCATGCCGTACCCGTGACTCGGAACTTGAAGGGACAATAATATATAATAAACTGCTTCGGTTAGTGCGCCTGTACTCGACTGTTGTGTCACGTATCCTACTCCTTTATATCGTGTTTCGTTATATCGTCATCCGATATATCAAAATTATCCTATTTTGGTCACAAAAGCAATAAAATCCTGTCTGCATCCATCGCAGACAGGATTATGTTTTAAATAATGTAAGGGCAAGATCACGTTGTTGATCGGATGGCATAAGCGATAATCGGGCATCCGAACGAAACAGTCCCATGACTGTCGACTGAAAGTCCCAATACGTAAATCCGATGCCCGCTTCATTTAATAACGTGATAACATCATTCACGTAAGCCAAACCACCTCGCCCATCTTCAAAACAATGATGAATCAAACCGAACTCACTGATGAAAATCGGGACCTCATGCATCATTCGTAATTGAAGAAGTGGTTCGAGCTGTTTAGCAAGATATGATTGACAGCGCGGCATATAACCTTCAAGTGTAGGCTCTAAAAGAGAAAACGCCACCTTCTTCATGAACACCAACCCACTCCGCATACTGATGGGTATACGAAAAAGGATCGTAAAAATGAAGGTCATAAATCACGTTCGGATTATCCAGCAAAAACCAATCTCTTAATAGGTCTTCGTGTTTCATACCATTCGTACCATAACATGGCGCGACAACGAAAATACGGTTTGAATCGAGAGCATATAATTCGTTCACAGTCGACTGAAGTAATTGACGATATGTTTCTCCAGTCCCATCGATTGTGGCGGGAGCATTGAATAAATCGAACGCTGCTATCGCCTTACCACGTGTCGTTCCTTTATAACGTGTCAGTAACGTCCGCCAAATCCAACGGAATCGTTCCTGTTTCGAAAAATCGCTCCATAGAGAATAATCCGGTTCGGGACGATCG
Source organism: Exiguobacterium sp. B2(2022) (assembly GCF_028823655.1). Taxonomy (NCBI): domain Bacteria; kingdom Bacillati; phylum Bacillota; class Bacilli; order Caryophanales; genus Exiguobacterium; species Exiguobacterium sp. B2(2022). Next base: position 27,189 of record NZ_JAPEHX010000021.1, read on the forward strand.
TCCATCCAGTCCGCTCCCGGCGGCAAAATTAGACAAAGGATGACGTACAACCCGTTCGCTTGAGCGAAATCAAGTTGTCGATCTAACCATTCCAGGCCGGCTGTTTCCTCTAAAAACGGTTCACGTTCAATCAGGCGAGCGTGGAACGTGAGACGCACGACATTTGCTCCTATTTCTCGCATGACACGATATGGCTCGTCCGTTGGATACAGTTCCGTAACTACTTGTGTCGGCTCCCAATATAAAGCCGTCAACGTGAAACCACGCAACCGAACAACGTTTCCTGCCGCATTGACTAAATGTTGTCCTTGAACGTGTAGCATTCGCTTTCCTCCCTTTTTCACTCTCCTGTTCTCATTCGTCCCATAAATAACTTTTCCTGCAAAAAAAAGATACGAGTACGCCTCGTATCCAATAAGCTTATTCAGCAGCCAGCGCTGCCTCTTCTTCATGATATTTCTCGACGAAGGCATCAAGCAACGCTCGTACCTCGTCCGTCGATTTCGTTTCCATCAAATTATGGCGAAGTTCGCTCGCCCCGCGGAATCCTTTGACATAAATCTTGAAGAAACGGTGCAAGTTCGAGATTGAACGTGGCACGTCTTCTTGGAATTTGTCTTGAAGGTCCAGTTGCAGACGCAATAGGTCGAGATGTTCTTCCATCGAGTGTTCGCGCGGCTCTTTCTCGAATGCGAACGGGTTCTTGAAAATCCCACGACCAATCATGACACCATCGACCCCGTACTTCTCAACGAGCTCGAGTCCCATTTGACGGTCGAGGATATCTCCGTTGATGGTGATGAGCGTATCCGGTGCAATCTCGTCACGCAACTTCACGATATCCGGGATCATCTCCCAGTGCGCGTCAACTTTACTCATCTCGTTACGCGTGCGCAAGTGAATCGACAAGTTTGCAATGTCTTGTTTCAAGAGATGCGTTAACCAGTCGCGCCACTCGTCGAGCTTCGCAAAACCGAGACGCGTCTTGACGCTGACCGGGATGCCGCCGGCTTTCGCCGCTTGAATGAGCTCAGCCGCGACTTCCGGACGGAGAATGAGTCCGCTCCCTTTCCCACGTTTTGCAACGTTTGGGACTGGGCACCCCATATTGATATCAAGTCCTTTATAGCCCATCTCGGCCATCCCGATACTCATTTGACGGAAGTATTCCGGATTGTCTCCCCAGATGTGGGCGACCATCGGCTGCTCGTCTTCCGTGAATGTCAAACGGCCACGAAGGCTGCCTTTCCCTTCAGGATGGCAATAGCTATCCGAGTTCGCAAATTCCGTGAAGAAGACGTCCGGGCGTCCCGCATGAGCGACGACATGACGGAAGACGACATCGGTCACATCTTCCATCGGGGCAAGTATAAAGAATGGACGCGGAAGGTCGCGCCAAAAGTTTTCTTTCATCGTAAAATCAGTTCCTTTCATCCATACAGTCCAACAAAATCACTCATCTATTCTATTATGTCTGTCGGATTGTATCAACTGTTTCACCACACCGTTCGATATAATAAAGGAACAATGACAATGAAATGAGGAGTAGGAATGATTATATGGATCAACGGCGCATTCGGTTCGGGTAAAACCACATGTGCCAGTATACTTCAGAAACAACTGCCGAACGCATTTCTCTATGACCCGGAGCAGGCTGGATTTTTTATTCGGGATCAATTACCGGAGAGCCTTCAGCAACCCGATTTTCAACATCACCCGGAATGGCGTGAGTTCAACTATCAGATGTTGTTGAAGATTGCCACATCCTTTGATGGAGTCATACTTGTTCCGATAACACTCGTTGACGCAACGTATGTAGATGAAATCATCGGAAGACTTCAACGGGAAGGCGTCGATGTAAGACATATCATTCTCCAAGCGAATCGACGGACACTCGTGAAACGATTGAATAAACGTTTCGAGTGGTTCAACTCTTGGGGGAAATCTCAAATCGACCGCTGCCAATCCGCATTCGAATCTGACATCCATGCAGAAAAAATTGTAACGGATTCTCAATCAAAACAAGACGTCGCGAGAGCAGTCGCTCAGCATGTAGGACTTACGCTTTCTTTAAAGTGAATCAAATTCATACATTTCTTCCACGGGTTCGTCTTCCCATTGGATGACGAGCTCGCTTGCATGGGAGAGATTCCACTCCACCGTCTCACATGTCGTATCGGTCAACCACATGCAGCGGAACAACAGCTGGCGGTAACCATATAACTCATCGACAATCTCGAACCGTCCACGTTTTACAAAGTGACTCAACTGTTCAATCGGACACACAGTATAAGTCGATTCATCAAATCGTGTAAGTGAAGAAGAATCTCGATCTACATTCGAAATTGTCACGGTGGCACGTCCTGTCCATACTGCTTCTTTCTTGAACAAATCACGGATTCCATCTGCAAATACGAGACGTATCGTCGAACCCATCACGGTTGCTTCCGTGATGACAGCGTCATGTAAGGAAATCGGGACGTTTCGGTTTCGCATCGTATATTGTTTCATCGAATTCCTCCTTTGTATGTTTATCTTCTTCGTGATATTTCACTTCTCCCCTTCCTTATGTACATCCCATAATCAGCAATGAATTGAAAAAACAATAATCAATTGAAAACATACTTCATTCATTCCGTTTATCAATTTAAAAATTGGTAAAATAAATATAAATAAGTGGGTTGTTTTGGATATCTATAAGAGAAAGGAGGATATGGTATGGAAAATATTTTGTTAGTCGGGCTATTCCTAATAGTTTTACTTATTGTGACAACTTTTATTTTGAGCAATTACGTTCAGCAATCACGACTTTCCCCTCGCTTCTTCATCATTTTCGCAGTCCTCTCATCAGTTCTTCTATTAGCTTCATGTAGTTTCGAAGAGACGATTTCAATGGAACAATATGAGCAAGATTTATCGCTCATTGAGGAAAAATTGAGTTCCGCCAATTCTGAGAAGGAAAAATTACAAGATCAATTGGATTCCTATTTGTCTGAAAACGAAGACTTACGTCAACAATTAACGGATGCTAAAGAATCAACGAATCAGAAACTAGCAGAAGCCGAAACAAAATTACGTGAAGAGTTCGAAAGTGAGTTGAAACGCGTAAAAGAAGAAGCTGCGCAACAATTAGAGGAAGAAGTTGCTTCGGTTCGAAAAGAAGAGCAAGAGAAGTCGGCAACAGCCATCGCAGAAGTAAAACAGGAACTTGAACAACAAGCAAAAGCTTCGGAATCGACCAAATCGAATACTCAAACGTCACAACCCTCTGAGAATTTCCAAAACTGTACAGATTTACGCGGAACCTATCCAGGTGGCGTGTCTTCCGATCATCCAGCCTATCAATCTAAGATGGATCGTGACAACGACGGCTGGGCATGTGAATGATTACTTTTCGTAAAAGGAGTGGACTGGATTCACTCCTTTTACAATCGTTTCCGAAACACATAGTTCTCCACTTGTTTCGTATATTGGGGACCTTTCATCGTCTTCTTCACTTCTGCGATATCGACGACTTTCTCTTTCGGCAATCGGAAATACTCGTCGAGCCCCGTCTGAACGAGTTCATTCGCACTTCCTATAACTCCAATCAATTCGAATGCCTCATAAAATCGTGCCAATGTCGCGTCTCCGTGACTATCATTGCAAAGCAAGATGCCGCCCGGCTTCAAATAGTCCTTCGTTGCCTGACCGACAAATCCAGCATACTGGGAGATGATCAAATCGACCGGTTCAATGTCGAGCGGCTGTGTATAGTCTTGACCAAAGAATTCAATGGTACACCGCTCATCATATTCTTTTCGTTCATTCACCAATTCCTGTACCATTTCGAGGTTCTTGAAGAAACGAATCGTCCCTTTGAAACTGTCAACATAGATGACGTGAGGGATGACAAGGGACGGCGCGATATCAACGTGACTTCCAGGATATAGCGCCCTCTTCACGTCGAAGGTGCTCGCAATCGTTTCGTACACTTGTTTTCGGTCACCAATTTTTTGTGCATATGCCTCATACATGTCTGACACTTGTTCACGGTTCATCTAGACCCTCCTAGTATAAGTATCCGAGCAAATCGAGCTTTCCATCGGTCCATCGTTTGTCTCCCACCTGACGAATCATTAATTCTTCAAAACGTGCTTCCCCAATCCCACGTGTCGTTTGATTCTCATCATCAATTTGAAGCCATGTGCATGTATTCGATACTGTATGAAACCCGACCCGTTCGTAAAGGTCTGGTCGGTCTGCGAATAATAAGAGAAAGTCGATTGAGTACTCTTCTCCAAGCGCAATGATTTTTTCCATTAGCTCCCGTCCGACCCCACGTCCACGCGCTTCTTCCCTCACGCATAAATCGATGATGCCGAGCACGTGAATCGGTTTCCCCTTCATATTCATCATGCGAAAGTCTAAACCGACTTGTCCGATGATTTGTTCGTCTTCATATGCAATTAATCGAAGATGCGGCAGTTGCTTGAAATAGCGGCGATTCGGATAAAGTGGCTCAAAAGATTTCACAAGTAACTCGGTCAACTGTTTATCGAGCGCCGCCCCAATCTCGAACTCCATCATCTGTTGAATATTCATGTCATTCCCCCGACTATATGTTTTTCAATCATACATTCATCATATCAGACTTACTCTTTGTTTCTTTAGTAACTAAAAAAAGCACTTATGCTCATGCATAAGTACTTTTCCCCTACGTCATCATTGTTCAGGTTGCTTCACCAATAACTCACCCATCAGTTCAGAGACGACCCACTCCTCAACAATCAATCCTTCCTGGAAACGGGAAACGACCATGTCCACCCATTCGACCTGTTTTCCGCTCGCAGGAATGCCCAACATGTTTTCTCGATGTGTCCCGATCAGCGTTCGTTGCCACGAGACGGTATTCTCCGTCTGAACGAGTACCTCAATTTTCTTCACCTTGACGTCAGGAATCGCCGTCTTCATCTGTTTGGAGAAACGTCGAATGAATGCATGTCCTTGATACGTCCGTTCCCCTGCATGCGCGACATATTCTGTAGCGAACACTTCGGGGACGACTTGCATTTTTCCGAGCTCGATCACTTGATACGCCGCAAAACGAATCTGTTCCTCTCGATTCATCCGTTCGCCTCCTTCAGGTCAAATGGTTAACTCGAATGACTGGGATGGTTCATTGTGACACAAGTTCGTCCAAAGGCGCATGTGATGATTCGTTGCATCTCAATCAGCTTTTCGCTCAAACTCATGAAGGTGAGCTTTTGCGAACTCGAAAAACGTCCGTGGTTCTTCCCCTGTCAATTCTTTGAACGTATGTGTGACCGCCTTTGCTGTGCCAAGGCGCGTCATCAAATAAAGCGCCATTGTCACGTTCACGTATTCCGGGCTAAGTCCCCGTTCGTTGATATAGTGTGAACGATAGTGCAGCATACTCGGCTTGGCATAGGTGATTTTTTTCCCAGTCAATAGAGTCAGTTGGTTGGCGATGTCTACGTAATCGAGTGCTTCAGGACCTGTCAACGTATAAGCCACATGTTGATGAGCGTGAGGGTGTAGGAGAACATGAGCGATTGCTTTGCCGATATCTTCAGCATCGATAAAACTCACCTTACTGTTACCGGCAGGAATGAAAATCTCACGATCCTTTCTAATCTCCTCGGCATGGACACCGGTTAAATTCTGCATAAAGAAACCTGGACGAATATGTGCGTAAGGAATCGATGCCTCCTCAATCATTTTTTCGATTTTGTGGTGGGGAGGGAATGGATTTCGTTCAACCCCCATCAACGATAAAAATGAGACGAGACGTACGGATTGTGCCTTCATCGCTCCAACGAACGGTCGAAAGACCTCAGCGTCCCCAATCTGAGGTGGTCGCATCAAAAACACACGGTCGACGCCATGTAATGCCTCTTCAAACGTGCTCGGATCCTCGAAGTCCAGTTTGACCGTTTTTATGCCCGGATAGCTCTTTTCTAACTCTTGTATGTGATTCCCAGCCACCACAACGTCTGAATCTCGTCCGTTCAAATATTTGACGACATGTTTCCCTACATTACCCGTCGCTCCAGTCACGAGAATTGAACCCATCAATCCTTCACTCCTTGTCATTCATATTTTTTACGCTTAATATCCGATGAACGTGTCCTTGATGATATTTTTCTTTCGTATGCCTTTATCTTTCAGACGTGTTGCGATTGATTTTGTCATCGCTGGTGAGCCGACCACAAAATAGTTGCCAGCATTGTGATATGTCTGAACGTATTTCTCGATTGACACATGCAAATCTTCTCTCTCCGTTACATACTCAACAGTAAATGGATTCCCCTCCTTCATGTTGTCAAACTCGTCCTTGTAGAGAAACGTTTCTTTTTGATCCATATAGAGCAAATGCAGTTTTTCAGGAGCCATCCCTTTATCGTGAAACACGTGCCTTACGATGGACTTGAACGGTGTGATCCCAATCCCGCCAGCAATGAGCACAGTCGGCTTTTTATCATGGATATAAAAACCACCGAAAGGTCCTCTCATGCTCATTTTCATGCCAGGTTCTAGATTCAACAAGGCTTGTTTGAACTCGCTCGGATTCTCTCCCACTCTAGTTGAAATCTCGATGTATCCATCTTCGGCAGTGGATGCGATGCTGAAGGCTCGAGTCGGTTTTTTGATTTTGTCGTGAGTGATTGTGAATGCACCATGTTGCCCGGCTTTCCAGTCAATCCGCTGAGCTGAACGAAAAATGAAAGTGTGAATATCTCCAACTTCATTGTGGTGTTTCTCAAAGATGATGTCGTGCCTCTTGAAAATCGGTGAAATATCTTGAATGAACCCCATGATTCTTCCTCCTTCATCAGAATAAAACGATTTCTCTTTGCATCGAATCACATGTCATCAAAGCGTTTCATCAGTTTGACTAAATATTCTTTCATGTTAGCCACTTCCTCTTCAGTGAACGCTTCAAATACCATTTCATTCACTTCATCAGAAATACGTCTCAGCTCGTCTACGAGTTTCAATGTCTCTTCGTTCAGCTTGAGGTACGCAGATCGCTTGTCATGTGGATTTTGCACTTTTTCAACGAAGCCGTCCCTTTCAAGCCTATTGATGATTGCAGAGATGGTCGGTCGATCGGACTCTAATCGCTGCGCGACTTCTGCTGACGTGATGTTCCCATTGTGACCCGTGATTTGATTCAATACCGAAAATTGCGTAGCTGTTAAATCATACTCTTGCAATCGTTTGTCTAACGTTCCTTTTAAAAATCGGGAAGACTTAATCAACAGATAAGACAAATTCTCCAAACAATCACCTTCTTTGTTTCGTTCTTAACATTCTTTGGTCTGATCAAAGAATCATTACTTCCTACACCACATAGTTCGTTTACTTACTATAAGTATACTAACTATCTGGGTACATATCAAATCAACATATATCTTCAGAAAAAGAGGTCCTGCCTTTTCGCGATAAGCGATAGGACAAGGACCCTCTCAAATCTCTTACTCTTCTTTCTCCATCCAAGCCACCGTCTCCACATGTGCCGTATGTGGAAACATGTCGACCGGTGTCACTTCCTTCAAGCGATACCCACGGTCTGCGAGGTAACGCATATCGCGTGCCTGTGTCGCGACGTTACATGAGACGTACACAATCCGTTTCGGTCCCATCTCGACCATTGTCTCGAGGAACGACTCGGCACATCCTTTACGCGGCGGATCGACGACGATGACGTCTGGATTCACGCCATCTTTCTTCCACTGCGGGAGCACGTCTTCGGCCGCTCCACATGCATACGTCACGTTATCAATCTCATTGACGAGCGCATTTTGTTTCGCGTCCTCAATCGCTTCCGGGACAACTTCGACGCCATACACATGAGCCGCCTTCCGGGCGAGGAAGAGGCTGATCGTCCCGATGCCACAATACGCATCGACGACTTGCTCCGTACCTGACAGCTGTGCGTACTCCAGTGCTTTGCCGTACAACTTCTCCGTTTGGACCGGGTTGACTTGGAAGAACGAGTGCGGGGAAATCGTGAACGTCAGTCCTGCGATTTTATCCTCAATCGTCTCATGGCCGTATAGCAATTTGTTCGTCGCCCCGAGGATGACGTTCGTCTTGTCCGGGTTGACGTTTTGCATGATTGACGTCACGTCTGGGAGACGCTCGACGATGTCCGCGACAATCTCATTCACACCTTTTAACTTCGTCGTCTTTGTGATGAGGACGATCATGAGTTCACCCGAATGGTACCCGTAACGGGCCATGACATGACGGATGACCCCACGTCCTGTCTTCTCGTCATACGCCGGCACGCCTCGTGCGTCCAATACATCACGGACGACTTGGATTGCCTTGTCATTGCGCTCATCTTGAATCAAACATTCGCTCATCTCGACGATGTCATGCGAACGAGGACGATAGAAGCCCGAGACGAGACGGTCTCCTTCTTGTTTGAACGGGACTTGTGCCTTGTTGCGGTAGCGCCAAGGTTCTGGCATCCCGATTGTGTCATGGACCGGCACATCGAACTGACCAAGGCGCTTGAGCGCATCTACGACGCGTTCCCGTTTCTGACGGAGTTGTCCTTCATAGCTGAAGTGTTGCAACTGACAGCCGCCACATTGATAAAAGATCGGGCACGGCGGCTCGACGCGGTCCGCACTCGCTTCTTTCACGTTCAACAATCGGGCGAACCCGTACTGCTTGTTCGTCTTCGTCACGACGATTTCGACCGTCTCTCCTGGCAACGCGTTCGGGACGAACAGCGTATAGCCGTCAACTCGTGCCACACCCGCCCCTTCATGGGTCAGATCATGGACATGCACGTCGAGACGGTCATTCTTTTTCACTGGTAGCATACGAATGCTCCTTCCATTGCAAATAGGAATGACTGATGTCGTCATTCCTATCTTTTCACTCTGCTTTATCTAGCGAAACATTAAACAATTGCTTGATCATCTGTTCGCGTTCATATTGTGCATTTAACTCTTCCATCTCGCGAATTCGGGCGTTCGGTGCGAGCACCGTCAAGTGACGGAACAAGTTTCGCATCTCACCTGTGCACTCCCCACCGTACTCCCCGTCGATGTTCAAGCCCATCGGCTCGGTCGTCTTCATCTTGACGCGGCTCGTCTTCACATGTTCAACGAGCGGGCTCGATAAATGCTCTCCGCGGAGGAGAAGACGGACGACATGGATGAATTCGAACAAGTTACATTTCCGAAGGATGAACAAGTCAAACAACCCGTCATTCAACGACGCGTGCGGTGAGATTTTTTCAAATCCACCTACCGAATTTGTGTTCGATGTGAGGAAGACCATGACTTCGCCTTGGAATGTTCCTTCATCGTGCTCGAGCTCGATGTACGTCGGTTTGATGAGTGGAAGTTTCTCCATACCTTTTACGTAATACGCGAGCTGTCCGAGTGCCGTCTTCAACTTCGATGGCACCTCATACGAGAGCTCGGTCATGATCCCACCGCCTGCGATATTGATGAAATAGTGGATGTCACCTGTCTCGCCTTCGATTTCCCCAAGGTCGACCGGCATCTCGAACCCGTCACAGATGACGTCGAGTGCACCGACCACGCTCAGTGGGATTCGCATCGCCCGGGCAAAGTCGTTCGTCGTCCCGACCGGAATGAGACCGATCGTCGGACGATTCTCAAGCGGTGCGAGCCCTGAGATGACTTCATTCAATGTTCCGTCTCCACCTGCGGCGATGATGAGATCGAACTCGGCCGCTGAGGCCCGTTTTGCTTCGAGCGTGGCATCACCAATCGCTTTCGTCGCATACGTCGATGTCTCATAACCCGCATCCTCGAGGCGGTTCAAAATGTACGGGAGTTCCCGTTTGATCACTTCTTTACCAGATGTCGGGTTATAAATGACCCGCGCACGTTTCCGTTGCATATTGATTCTCTCCCCTATGCTCGCCGCCTGCTTAGCGTTTCGCGATCTCTTCGTGGAACAAGCCATCGAGGAGTGCCGGGTTCGCCATCCCTTTCGTCTGTTTCATGATTTGCCCGATGATGAAGCCTTTCGCACGGTCTTTCCCGTTCTTGAAGTCTTCAATCATTTGCGGATGCGCCTCGAATAATTCGAGGATGTAGCCGCGGAGCAAATTCTCGTCCGAGATTTGGGCGAGACCGTTCGCTTCGACATACGCTTTCGGCTCTGCGCCCTCTACCATCATCGCTGTGAAGACACGCTTCGCAATCTTCGATGAAATCGTCCCTTCCGCAATCAAGCGGATGAGTTCTGCGAGTGATCCCGGCGTCAACTTCATCGTTTCGACCGTTTCATCCGACTTGTTCAAATGACCGAGCACTTCACCCATGAGCCAGTTCGCTGCTGCCTTTGGTTCAGCTCCAGCCGCTGTCGTCGCCTCGAAGAAGTCCGAGAACTCACGCGTCGACGTGAGAGCTTTCGCGTCGTATGCCGAGAGACCGTATTGGCTCATGTAGCGTTCACGACGTGCTGCCGGCATCTCTGGAATCGTCGCGCGAATGCGCTCTTTCCACGCCTCATCGATTTCGAGACGGACGAGGTCCGGTTCTGGGAAGTAGCGGTAGTCCGCCGCCCCTTCTTTGACACGCATGAGAATCGTCTTTTTCGCTGCTTCATCGTAGCGGAGCGTCTCTTGACGCATGACGCCACCTGAGAGGAGCAATTTACGATGACGCGTCTCTTCAAAGTCGAGTGCCTTCAAGACGTTCGAGAACGAGTTCAAGTTCTTGAGCTCCGTCTTCGTGCCGAACTTCTCTTGCCCGAATGGACGGACCGAGATGTTACAGTCACAACGAAGCGACCCTTCTTCCATCTTGACGTCCGAGACGCCAGCGAACGAAAGGACCTCTTTCAAACGTTCGAGGTACGCGACCGCATCTTTTGGTGAACGCATATCTGCTTCACTGACAATCTCGATGAGCGGTGAGCCGGTCCGGTTGAAGTCGACGACCGAGTGTTTCTCGCCCGTGTGGTTCATCTTCCCAGCATCTTCTTCCAAGTGCACGCGCTCGATGCGGAATCGTTTCATCTCGCCATCGACTTCGACGTCGACGTGGCCGTTTGAACCGATCGGCTTGTCAAACTGCGAGATTTGGTACGCTTTTGGCGTGTCTGGGTAGAAGTAGTTCTTACGGTCAAATTTCGTATTTGTCGCAATCTCACAGTTGAGTGCCATCGCCGCTTTGATGGCGAGGTTGACCGCTTCTTCGTTCAATTTAGGCAAGACGCCCGGGTGTCCGAGACAAATCGGACACGTCTGTGTATTCGTTTCGGCACCGTAAGTGCGTGAGCAGCCACACCAAATCTTCGACTTCGTGCTCAGCTCGGCGTGCACCTCGATCCCGATGATCGTTTCAAAGTTCATCGTACGTCCTCCTTAGAGCTGTGGCATCTTGAAACCGCCGTTTGCTTGTTCAAAAGCATGAGCCACGCGGTAAAGTGTTGATTCATCAAAGTAGTTCCCGATAATTTGAAGACCGACCGGAAGACCTTCTGAAAGACCTGCCGGGACCGAGATCGCCGGGATACCGACCAAGTTAACCGGAATCGTCATGATATCGTTCGCATACATCGTGAGCGGATCGTCGAGCTGTTCGCCGAGTTTGAACGCTGTCGTCGGAGCTGTTGGTCCAACGATGGCATCATACTCTTCGAACACTTTCGCGAAGTCCTGCTTCATGAGGGTACGGACTTGTTGTGCTTTCTTGTAGAACGCATCGTAATAACCAGAGCTGAGCGCATATGTCCCAAGCATGATCCGGCGTTTGACCTCGTCACCGAAACCTTGTTCACGCGAATACGTGAACACTTCGTCGAGTGTGTCCGCTTCGGCACGACGTCCGTAACGGATCCCGTCGAAACGAGCCAAGTTCGAAGAGGCTTCTGATGAGGCGAGCAAGTAGTAAGCCGAGAGCGCATACTTCACGGACGGAATCGAGACCGTCTCGATTGTCGCACCGAGAGACTTGAGCGTCTCAATCGCTTTTTCAATCTGTTCACGGACGCCTGGCGCGACGCCTTCTGCCATGAACTCTTCCGGGAGGGCAAACTTCATACCCGTCAAATCTTGGTTGAGCGCTGCCGTATAGTCCGGCACCTCGACCTCGGCTGACGTCGAATCCATGTCACAGTGTCCCGCAATCGTATTCAATAAGTAAGCATTGTCTTCAACGGTACGCGTGAGCGGACCGATTTGGTCAAGTGAAGACGCGAAGGCAACGAGGCCGAAGCGTGAGACGAGACCGTATGTCGGTTTCATCCCGACGACACCGCAATACGCGGCCGGTTGACGAATCGAACCACCCGTATCCGAACCGAGGCTAAAGAGGACTTGTCCAGCTGCGACCGATGCCGCTGAACCGCCTGAAGAACCTCCTGGTACACGTGTCGGGTCCCATGGGTTACGGACCGGCTTGAACGCCGAGTTCTCGTTCGATGAACCCATCGCAAACTCGTCCATGTTCAACTTCCCGATTGTGACGGCACCAGCATCATGAAGACGCTCGACGACTGTCGCATCGTGGGCCGGGACGAAGTTCTCAAGGAATGTCGAGGCACATGTCGTGCGCATCCCTTTTGTGACGATGTTGTCTTTCACACCGATTGGCATCCCGAAGAGCGGGTCATCTGATGTTTTGGCGAGCTCATCCATGCGTTTCGCTTGCTCGAACGCATCTTCGTTGAGCGTCAAAAACGCACCGATTTTGTCATCTGTCGCTTCGATGCGGTCGAACGACTCTTTGACGAGGTCCGTGACCGTGACTTCGCCTTCTTTTAATAGCGTATGCAGCTTCGCTACACCGTGGTCAAATAAACTCATGAAAGGCCTCCTTACTCAAAGACCGCAGGGACACGGACTTGACCGTTCTCCCAGTCAGGTGCCATCCGTTCGACTTCCTCACGTGGAAGCGATGGACGAACCTCGTCTTTGCGTAGTACGTTTTTCAAATCTAGGGCATGGGTCGTCGGTTCGACGCCCGTTGTATCCAGCTCATCGAGTTGCTCGGCGAACTCGAGAATTTTTGTCAATTGCTCCGTGAAGTGCGTCACTTCTTCATCCGTGATCGCAAGTCGGGCAAGTCCGGCGACGTGCCGAACTTCAGCTTCTGTAATACGAGCCAAAATTCCCACCTCCAACAATTTTCAATACATCGTTCATTATCATACCACTTTTTCATAAGACAAAAAAGGAAATCTATCTCGTTCTAAATTGTCTCATTTTTATCAAACTAGGGAAATCCTTCCCGAATATTGACCCGCTTTCAAAATCAGCTATACGGTCGGAGCGCGATTCTGATTATGCTTATGTAAAGAAACGATTCGTTAAGGAGGAATCATATGTCGATCCGAAATAAACTGATCACCGCTTTCAGCATCATGTTCGTTTTACTTCTCGGTGTAAGCGGTTACTCTTGGTATGCCTTGAACGCCTCAAAAGCGGCTCAAGAAGATATGACCGTCTCCTGGGTACCGGGGATGGACCAAATCCATCAAGTCGATAAACAATTGCTCGAAATTCGACGCCACCTCATTCGTCACGCTCTAGTTGACGATGCGGTGACGAAACAAAATATCGAGCGAGATATTCAAGCATCCGTTGCGATTTTAGAACAGCGGATGGATGGTTATGAAGCGACAATTATTATGGAAGAGGATCAACAGCTCTTCGACCAAGCTAGTGCGAACTGGAACGACTTTCAGACTGTCATGACCGAACTTATCCGCATTTCTAGTGAGGAAGGGACAGAAGCAGCCGAAGCTTACATTCGTGATACAGCCACAGCAAGCGCGGACACGCTCTCGAACGCTCTCGGACTTCTCGTCAACTTGAACCGTGAAGAGATTCAAACGGACACAGCTGCTGCGGCTAAGATGTTTGAACAGGTTCAGCTGACACTCTTCATCGTTCTCGGGGTCGCGGCCGTTATGACGATTCTCATGATGCTCTTCATCTTCCGTTCGATCTTTGAACCACTCAAAGAGTTCAAGACGAAGATGCACGAACTCGCAACGAGCGAAGGCGATTTGACGACGTCGATTCCCGTGAAACGTCGTGACGAGTTCGCCGGACTTGCCCGCGACTTCAATCAGTTCATCGCCAACTTACGTCAGTTGATTTTGCAAGTGAACGATGTGACAACGGGCGTGACGAAACAATCAAACCATATGTATGACGAATTGAAAGAGCTCGATACGTATATGACGACGACCGCCGCGACAACCGAAGACTTGACCGCCGGCATGCAACAGACGGCTGCGAGCGCGCAAGAGATGAACGCGTCTGCATCGGATATGGAACGGACGATTCATCATATCGTGACGATGGCTGATGAGCGAAAAGTCGAAGCCAAACAGATCGATGAACGCGCCCTCTCTCTGAAGTCACATGCGGTGGAAGCGAAAGAGAACGCCATCAGCGTTCTGCAGTCGACACGCACGAACTTAGAGAAAGCGATGCAAGACGCCAAAGCTGTCCGTGAAATCGCAACGCTCACGAACGATATTCTCGACATCGCCGCCCAAACGAACCTGCTTTCCCTCAATGCTTCCATTGAGGCAGCACGTGCCGGTGAGGCCGGGCGTGGATTCGCCGTTGTCGCTGATGAGATTCGAAAACTTGCTGAGACGAGTCGAGCGACCGTCGAACGCATCCAGGCCATCTCGACGACCGTCCTCCATTCGGTCGATCATTTGAATGAGAGCTCAGGTCAGATGCTTCACTTCCTCGATACGAACGTGTTGAAAGACTATGACCAACTCGAGGAGGCGGCCGGCCAATATAGCGAGGACGCGGGACGTTTTGAGACGACCGCGACCGAGTTCG